>JBFMCJ010000466.1 GCA_040754675.1 Bacillota bacterium | reverse complement strand
GAGCGGCAGGTGTGGCAACTGGCAGCAGGACCGGCATCCCGGTCGTACGCTGACGTGTTTTTAAGGTACGGCGTGGGACCCATCGGGCCGGGAGACTCAGGCCCCTGGTCCCCTGAGCGGTATGCTCATGACTTTGCCCTCCAGGGGTTCGTAGGGCGTTTCGCCACCGAAGTCCAGGTCGGGGACGTGTTCCTGCTGCGCACGGGGGTATCTACGATCTGTGCCGTCGGCATCGTGGCCAGCGAGTACATGTACCTCGAGCAGTTTGATGACGTTAACGGCTGGGACCTGCAGCATGCTCGCCGGGTGAGGTGGTACAGGCTACCTCAAGAGCACACCTTCACCAGCCTGGTCTTCGGGGCCAATCCAACACGGTGCTCGCGTGCACGGAATAGGGAGGTTCTGGAGTTCACGAACCGTTTCCTGAACTCCCCCCCGACCTATTGGCAGACGGCTCCGCTGCCCGATCTTCCTGATGAAGAACCTCCTTTGGAGGAAGTGCCGGGGCCGCTCCACCACATCATCGCGGAAGCTAATGACCTGGTACCTTTGCTCAGAGACAGGCAGTCGCTGGGCGATTCCCCGAGTGAAGACGAATTGATCGTTCACTTCGTCGTGCCCTTCTTCCGCGCATTGGGCTGGCCGCCGGAGCATATCGCTGTGAAGTGGCGCCACACCGACGTCGCCGTCTTCCGGAGGCTGCCACGACTGCCGACGAACTGCCGGTTCGTAGTGGAGGCGAAGCGCCTGGACGCCGGGGTCGAAGGAGCCCTCGAGCAGGTCAAAGGTTATTTCCGAGAGCTGGGCCTCCCCCGCAGCGTAGACGCAATCGTGACTGACGGTATACGATACCGGGTTTACTCTGGCGAGAACGACTTCGAGTCCGTGGCCTACGCGAACCTGGTCAGGCTGAAGGAGTCCGCGAGCAGGCTCTTTGAGTACCTGAGCAAGCAAAGGGGGGAAACGCGTGGAACCCTGGTATAGGGTCGTCTGGCCGAGAAAGGAAGTGCGGGAGGGCCGTTCGTTCAACCCGGACGAGTTCGCCATCGCCCTGGAACAGGTCGTCGCGGGCACCGCACCCGAGGATTACCGTGACCCCGCGCAGTTCTTTGCCCGCACGTGCTTCACCCGCGCTCTGCGTGAGCACTGCGGCATGGTTCTCCGCAGGCTTTCCGGGAAGACGGAAAACACGGCACCGGTGCTGACCCTGGTCACCCAGTTTGGAGGCGGCAAGACACACACGCTGACGGCGCTCTATCATCTTGCTGCCCATGCCGAAAGGGCCGCCACATATCCTGGAGTCCCCATCTTGCTTGAGGTTGCGGGGCTCTCTGCGGTGCCCAAGGCCCGAGTGGCTGTATTTGTGGGCAACGCCTGGGACCCCCAGGATGGTCGCGAGACACCCTGGATCGACATCGCGCGCCAGTTGGCCGGTGACAGGGGGGTCGAAGCCTTAGGGAAGGCAGCCGAGACGACCCCGCCCGGCACCGAGTCCATCGCCCGCGTCTTCCACGCCGCGGGGGCACCCGTACTCCTGCTATTCGACGAAGTCCTCAACTTCCTCAACCGTCACCGTGGCATGGCCGAGCACTTCCATGCGTTCATCCAAAACTTGACCGTGGCCACGATGGGCACCACGCGGGCAGCGGCTGTGATCAGCCTGCCCCGCAGCCAGGTGGAGATGACCGACTGGGACATCCAGTGGCAGGAGAGAATCACAAAAGTGGTGCGGCGGGTAGCCAAAGACTTGATTGTCAACGACGAGAGCGAGATCAGCGAGGTGATCCGCCGACGGCTTTTCGAGCACATCGGGGACGAGCGGGTCAGAAAGAACGTGGCGAAGGCGTTCGCCGACTGGTGCTTTGAGCGCCGGGCACAGCTCCCCCCGGAGTGGACGGCCGTTGACACCTCCACCACGGAGGCCAGGGCCAGGGAGTTCCTCCGTAGCCGCTTCGAGGCTTGTTACCCATTCCATCCGGCGACCCTATCCGTATTCCAGCGCAAGTGGCAGGCACTTTCCCAGTACCAGCAGACGCGGGGCACCCTGGCCATGTTTGCCCAATGGATCTCCCTGGCCTACAGAGAGGGCTTTACCAGGGCACGCCTCGAACCCTTGATCACGCTGGGTTCCGCACCGCTGGAGGTGCCCTCGTTCCGCAGCCTCGTGCTCGGCCAGCTGGGTGAGTCTCGCCTCGTCGCCGCCATCGATGCAGACATAGCAGGGGACCACTCCCACGCACGGGCTCTCGACGCCGACACGAGGGGACCGCTCACCGATATACACCGCCGGGTCGCCACCGCCATCCTCTTCGAGTCCTCGGGTGGCCAGACAGACAAGGTCGCCCATCTCCCTGAACTGCGTTTCGCGCTGGGCGGCCCGGAGCTGGACACTACGTCCATCGATAACGCCGCGCTCGCGCTCCAGGCCAAATGCTATTTCATCCGCAAGGTGGGTACGGATGGCTTCAAGATCTCGTACAAGCCCAAACTTAAGAAGGTGGTCAGCGACCGTCGCGCCTCCCTTGACGAAGACACCGAGATCAGGCCTACCCTCCGGAAAATCGTAGCCGAGGAATTCCGCCGCGGAGCCAGCATCCCGGTCGTACCCTTCCCCACCGACGCGACCGAGGTACCAGACGCCGCCAGGCTCACCCTGGTAGTGGTGGATCCGGAAGCCGAGTGGACGGGCGGGGGCGGGCTTAGGGAACAGATCGCCGAATGGACGAAACGGCGGGGGACGTCACCGCGCCTTTACCCAGCCGCGCTCGTTTGGTGCATCAAGAAACCGGGCCGAGACCTCCGTGACAAGGTGGAAGAATGGCTGGCTTTGCAGCGGGTGGACAAGGAAATCAGAGAAGGAGCTTTGGGCAACGAGTTTGAACCCGGTGAACGTGCCGAACTTCAGTCAGATGTGGCAACGGCAGGACGAGAGGCCAGGGAAGAAGTTTGGGGCAGCTACCGGTTCGTGGTCATCGCAGACAACCGTGAACCGGACGGGCTCAAGGTTATCGACCTCGGAGCGGGGCACTCCTCGAGCGGCGAAACGCTCTGTGGGAGGGTTATCTCTGCCCTCAAGTCCGAGGGAGCCCTCAGCGAAACCGTGGGTGCGGGCTATATTGACCGCCACTGGCCCCCGGCACTAAAGGAATCGGGGGCCTGGCCGTTGGCTGGTCTGCGCCAGAGTTTCCTCGACGGGTCACTCATCCGATTGCTGGATCCCGATGCGGTCTTGCGGTCCAAG
>JBFMCJ010000465.1 GCA_040754675.1 Bacillota bacterium | reverse complement strand
TTTCACCGACAATGTCTTCACTGAGAACCGTTCCAGGATCCTGGAGATCTGCAACCGCCTGCGAGCCGAGCGCTTCGGCCTGTTCTACTCGTGCGATATCCGTGCCGGGACTGTCGATGCGGAGCTGTTGCACGAGATGGAGCTCGCGGGCTTCCGGCACGTAGCTATCGGATTCGAAGACGCCGATCTGGCCGTCCTGAGCCGGGTCAACAAGAAAACCGAACCCACACGCAACATCGAGACGGCCCGCCTAATCCGTAGCGAGACGCAGATGGCGATTACTGCCTATTGGATGGTGGGATTGCCTGGCACCACGATGGACTCGCTGAGCACAAACTTGGTCACTGTGAAACGACTGATAGAGGAAGACATCGTAGACGTCGTCTCCCCTCGCATCTTCGTGCCTTACCCGGGAACAACCATCTTCCGGGCGCCGCGTCGCTTCGGCGTTGAAATACTGGACCGGGATTGGGCGCACTACGACCGTGTGACCTCTCTGCCGACCTGCCGGCTAGAGCACGTGGAGAGAGAGCAATTGTACCGGTCCTACCTGGCTTTGCGGACTACGATCAACGAGGCCTACCGGAAGAAACTGGGCATCGATGCCGATCGCCTGCTGGACGCCGTCAGACGGTCCCGGGCCATGGGTGAATGGGCCTATAGCTAGCTCAGTGCGCCTTTGCAGGGCCTATCAACGGCCACTTGAGGAACCGCACCTTTGGCGACGAAAACCCAGCAGTCTTGGCCAGGTAGGGGGAGACCTGCGCGGGGGTCCCTCCCTCCCCTTTGCCCCCCGCCCGTAGGGCGGGGCCGCGCCTTCCGACGGGGTGCCGTTGGCCTTGGTTGCAGAGTATGAGGGGAATCGGCCACCGGTTGCGAAGGATGCCGACCACCGATTACCGATTCCGGGGGAAAACGACGACTGCGCACGATCCATGCCGGCCACTTCGGACCGGCGTTGTACAGCAAGTGGCCACAACCGACCCCCGCCTCCACGCCGTAAAGCGGCTCCTGGGGTGCGTCCCCCGTGAAAACAAGCGGATCTTGTCATACCCGACACCAGCCAAGCCGAGCCCCTTCCAACCAGCCGGGTCCCCCGGACAGGGGCAGGATGCCCGGCTCTTCTCGCCCCTTCTGACCTCGCCGCATGATGCGCTGGGAATATCTGCCTGGAAAAGACTGGCGCGACCTCTGGAAATGGACCGCGGCTACTTGACAGGGATCATACGCGAACCAGGACCCACGGCGAGCAGACACTCGGGACACGGCACCCCCTTTCCCCAGCCCGCCGCACCCGATCCCCGCCACCGCCCCTCACCCTAAAACCGCTCCAGGCTGCCCCTCGCCCTGCCCGCCCGCACGGCGGCGAGCAGCACGGCGTAGCCGGCGAGCCAGTAGGCGAGGCCGACGCCCAGTTCCGCGGCCACCAGGCCGGCGGCGCCCCGGGTGCCGCCGCCCAGCAGGATGCGGGCCGCCGCCAGCCCGTTGGTCAGGGGCACCAGGGAGGCCGCCTTCGCCACCCACTGGGGAAACGCCGACACCGGCACCACGACCCCGCAGAAGATCGCCAGCGCCTGCACGACGAGCGACGTGACCACCATGTCGTAGCGCGTCCGAAACACCACGCGGCCCACCAGCAACCCCAGCCCCGACAGCGACAGGCACGTGGCGGCCAGCGCCCCGCAAAACCGCAGCCACCCCGCCGCCCCCGGCATCATCCCCGCCGCCGGCAGCACCACCGCCGACGCCACCAGCACCGTCACGACCGCCTCGGCCGCATACAACACCGACCGCCCCAGCACCAGCCCGGCCAGGTTGACCGGCGTCGTCACCAGGTACGCCAGGTACCCCTCTTCCCGATCCGCCACCAGGTGCGACGTGGTCTGCACGCACGTCGGCAGCGCCGCCAGCCGCACGAGACTCCCCACCAGCGCGAACCTCGCCAGTTCGGCGCCCCCGGCGAACAGCGCGACCAGCGTGTAAAACCAGGTCTGCAGCATCAGGTTCGGCAGCCACGTCAGGAAGTACAGCGCCACCGGCATCTCGTACAGCCTGGTTCGCCACGCCACCCACAGCCCCGCCCGGGCCGCCCCCAGCAGCGCCGCCCCGGCCACCCCCACGGCTCAGTACCTCGCCAGCCGCGCCTCTACCCGCGCCACCCGGATGACCACCGAGTAGACGCCGAGCGCCGCCACCAGGTAGGCGGCGGTCGTCGCCACCGCCCCCACCGCATAGACGAGCCACCGGCCGCTCTCCGCCGTCCCCAGCCCCGCCCTCACCAGCCCGGCGCTCCAGGTGGTCGGCAGCAGGTAGCTGAGCGGCTGGATGGGGCGGGGCAGCAGTTCGACGGGAAACAGGAGCCCCGACAGGATGAACACCAGGTAGAAGAAATCGAAGAGCCGCCAGTAGTGGCGGGTCGTCACCGCCAGGCTGCTGAGCAGCAGCCCCACCACCGTCACCGCCGCCATCGACACCGCCACCCCCAGCAGCAGCACCCACACGCTGGCCACCTGCAGCGGCCGCCCGAACCCCACCGCCACGACCCCCACGCACACCCCCAGCGACAACAGCGAGAATGCCGCCGCCGCCACGGTCTTGCCCAGGATGACCAAAAACAGCGGCGACCGGGTGGTGACGAGGAACTCCAGCGTGTGGTACCGGCGTTCCCCCTGGATGATGCCGGCGGAGGCGTGCAGGTTGCTGTTCCACACGCCGAACATGCCGGCCCCGACCGCCGCGAACTCCACGGCCTCCGCCTTCCCCGCCACTTCGAACACGAGCCCCGCCAGGATCGCCATCAGGGCCGGCTGGAAGAAGACGGACGACAGGTAGTTGGGCGTCGCCACGCTGAGGCGAAGCTGCAGCCTGAACGCCGTGGCCAGCGTGTACCAGGCCCGCCGCACGGTCCCCGCCGCTTCCGCCGCCGTCGCCGCCATCTCACGCCCCCCGCTCTTCCACGAGGCGAAGGTAGGCCTCCTCCAGCGTGCTCTCCCGGGTGGCGATGTCCAGCACCGCCACCTCCTCCCCCAGGGCCGCCAGCAGCGCCTGGACGGGGGCCACGCCCCGGTAGCGCAGCCGCACGACGGTGCCCCGCTCGGTCGGCTCGCACGTGAGCACCCCGGGCTCCTCCGGCAGCCCCATCCGCCGCCGGATGGCCTCGGCCTGCGACCCGGCGCCCCCTGCCACCGTCACTTCCAGCAGGCGATAGACCTCCAGCGACCGCTTCAGCTCCGCCGGGCTGCCCACGG
>JBFMCJ010000464.1 GCA_040754675.1 Bacillota bacterium | reverse complement strand
CGAGCAGGACCGGGAGGCAGCCTACCGCGAGATGGGGGACCTGCTGTTTGCGCTGGTGAACGTGGCGCGCTACATGCGGATCGACCCGGAGCTTTCGCTGCGGGACGCGACCCGGCGGTTCGTGGAACGCTTCCGCCGGGTGGAGGCTCTTGCTCGGGAGCAGGGGCGGACCCTTGCGGAGATGACGCTTGCAGAGATGGACGCCCTGTGGGATCGGGCAAAGCAGGAGCAGCAGGGCGGGAGCGCGTGAGTTCGGCCCCGGCGGGCGGGATGCCGCCGGGGCCGGGAGAGCTGGGATTTGCTTCCTCGAAATTCCCCGAAGCACCCCGAGGTTAATCGATTGCACACGATCGAAGCCCGTATTGACAGGCTTTTTGGCGTCTCATATAATCGGGTTGCCCGCGGAAGCCCTCGGGTTATCAAAGGAAAGGTTACAGGGGAGGAATAGCCTCGCGCATGGCCGTTGAGGTCGGCAGCATCATAGAGGGAAAGGTTACCGGCATCACCCACTTTGGCGCGTTTGTTGAGCTGCCTGACGGGGAGACGGGACTCGTTCACATCTCGGAGATTGCCGATACGTACGTCAGGGACGTTCGGGATTATTTGACAGAAAACCAGGTTGTCAAGGTCAAGGTCATTAACGTCGCCGATGGGAAAATCGGGCTTTCGATCCGGCAGGTGTACGGGCCGCCTCAGCGGACAGGTGGCCGCGGAGCGAGGGCGCGTAACGCCTCGTTCGAGGAGAAGCTGCAGCGGTTTTTGAAGGAGAGCGAGCAGCGGCAGCAGGACCTGAGGCGCAGCGTAGAGTCCAAGCGTGGAGGGCGTGGGAGCCGGCGGGCTTGACAGAGGGCAGCCGGAAGCGGGTTGAGGGTCGCGGCCGGGGAGATTGTCCCGGCCGCTTTTCGCGTGGCGGGTCAACATACTGCATGCCTGGACCGGGGTGAAACGGCGACCGGATGATGCCGGGGATCGGGCGTCCCTGGTGGGAGAAGGCCACGCCGGATGACGTCGTGACTGTGGGAGCGCAGCTGGGGCGGCCGGCGACCGGTCTCCTTGCCGTTGCCGCCAGGTGCCGCTTCGGGCAGCCCGCGGTGGTGGTGACGGCGCCGGCGGTTGAGGGGCCGGACGGGGTTCTCGAGCCCTTCCCCACCACGTTCTGGCTCACCTGCCCCTATCTGGCGGAGGAGGTGAGCCGGCTCGAATCGCAGGGCTGGATTGCCCGCCTCTCGGGCGAATTCAAGCGAGACCCGCAGAAGGCGGCGGCGCTACGGGCGGCTCACGAGGGGGCGGCGGAGCTGCGGCGGCAGATGGTCACCCCGCCGATCATGGAGCGGCTGGAGCGGGTCTCCCCGCACGCGGTCAGGCGGCTGGCGTCCGCCGGGGTGGCAGGGAGCCGGCACTTTGAGGCCGTGAAGTGCCTGCACGCCCACCTGGCCGACCACCTGGGCCGGGGCGGCAACCCGGTGGGGCGACGGGTGGTGGAGCTTCTGGACGAGCACGGGGTAACGCTCAGCGGATCGCCGGCATGCCGGACGGAGCAGGCAGGAGCGTGCCCGGCCCGCTTGCCCGAAGGACGGTCGGTCTCGTACAATGAGGGGCGCAGCCCCATTCTGCAGCAGGTTTTCGAGGACGCCGGGGTGGCGAAAAGGCAGACGCGGGGGACTTAAAATCCTCTGGGCTGGCGAAGCCCGTGCGGGTTCAACTCCCGCCCCCGGCACCACCCCCGACCGCGACCGCCACGTTTACCACGCCGGATTACCCGGGGCAGGGCTCCTTGGGAGGGCGGCCGTGCTTTCACAGTCGAAAGAGGATTATCTGGCAGCCATTTACCGGATGCAGCAGGAGGGCGAGAAGGGTGCGACGGGGGCCGTGGCGGCTCGTCTCGGGGTCTCGGCGGCATCGGCCACGGCCATGTTCCAGAAGCTGGCTGCCGAGGGGCTGGTTGAGTACCGGGAGTACGCCGGCGTGACGCTGACCGAAAAGGGAGAGCAGGTCGCGCTGGACGTGATTCGCCGGCACCGGCTGGCCGAACGCTTCCTCACGGACGTGCTGGAGATCCCGTGGGACCGGGTCGACGAGATGGCCCATCGTATGGAGCACGCCCTGCCTAAAGAGGTCATCGAGGGGTTTCACCGGCTGCTCGGAGGGCCCACCACCTGCCCCCACGGCTACCCGATTCCGACCCCGGACGGCAAGGTTGCCGAGGTCGCGGTGAGGCCGATCTCGGAGATGCGCCCCGGCGAGGAGGCGGCGGTCGTCCGGGTCAAGGAGGACGACCCGCAGCTCCTGCGTTATCTGCAAAGCTGCGGGTTGGTGCCGGGCGCCAGGGTGAAGGTGGTGGCGATGCGGCCGTTCGACGAGCCCATCAACCTGAGCGTGGACGGCAACGAGCAGGTCGTTGGCCACCGCATCGCCGAGGCGGTGTTCGTGACGGCCTGAGGGGCGGCTTGACGGCCGCCGGAGGCCGGTGTATATGTTAAGGGTGCCTGCCGGTGTTCCGCCGGGGTGGGCAGGTGGACGGCGCGGGGTGGAGCAGCCTGGTAGCTCGTCGGGCTCATAACCCGAAGGTTGTCGGTTCAAATCCGACCCCCGCAACCACCGTGGCGGCGTAGCTCAGTTGGTTAGAGCACGCGGTTCATACCCGCGGTGTCGCTGGTTCGAGTCCAGCCGCCGCTACCATGTGCGGGCATTCTCTGCCGGCCGCCCTGGCGGGGGCGCAGCGGCAGGCCATTTGGTGCGCCAGTAGCTCAATTGGCAGAGCAGCGGACTCTTAATCCGCGGGTTGGGGGTTCGATTCCCTCCTGGCGCACCAGTCATATTAAGGGTAAACGTCATCGGGTACGCATCCCATGGACCGCGGACAATGTCCGCCGGATCGAACTTCTGCTCGGCTTCGAACAGGTACCCACTAGGGCTAAACGCAGTGGCCAGGACGATGGCAAACACCGGGATCTCGCGTCCTTCAACGGTTGGCCGAGATGATGCGGCGTAGGGTGCCGGTGTGGTAGCGCTCGTGGTACAGCATGCGCCGCAGCACCTTGCGGGCGGTCCAGGGCTCGGGTACGCCCCAGATGCGCGCCGCCGTGGCGTCGTCCGGATGGGTGACGGCGGCGCGTTCGGCAGGGGTCAGGCCAGATAGGCGGGCCATGCACCGTTCGCGAGTCCACTTGAGGGCCTCGAAGGGTTCCACCGGGTGGCCTGCAGGAACGGGCCAGGGGACTATGCGCGAGAGATACCACCACTCGGTCT
>JBFMCJ010000463.1 GCA_040754675.1 Bacillota bacterium | reverse complement strand
CACCGAGACCACCCCCTCCCAGCGCCACATCTTCCAGAGGCTGAACGTAAAGGAGCCGCCCCTGGTCCTCCTGGCCGAGCCCAGAAACTGACAGGTGTAGTTACACGCGGAGAAATTTCCAGCCGGAGAATCATTGGGAGAAGCCCGCCTACGCCTTACGTCTCCCTACAAACTGTCGAACTCGGGCTGCCCAACTGTCGAAGTTGCGTCTGACACCGCTACCTGGCCATCGTGCAGTCGTACCGGGAGGGAGGCAAGATAAAACAACGCCGGGAAGGTAGTCCCCAGGCACTCGATCTGAGCACGGATCTGGTTCTGCGTCCCCTGCCCTATGGCCACCAGCCCGATCACCACCGCCACCCCGATGGTGACCCCCAGCACCGTCAGGAACGACCGCAGCTTGTTGGCCATGATGCCCCCCAGGGCGAGCTTCACCGAGGAAAGCAGGTCCATCCTACGCCACCTTCTCGCCCCCGACCAGCACGCCGTCCCGGAGACTCAGCACCCTCCCTGCCCTCCGCGCCACCGCCATCTCGTGGGTCACCACCACCAGCGTACGCCCGGCGGCGTGCAGCCCGGCGAACAGGTCCATGTCTCCGCAGCCTGGTGGGGTGGGGTGCTAGCTCTCGCGGCGGGAGCGCGTCAGGGTGTCGAGCGCAACCGCGAACAGGATGACCGCGCCTTCGAAGACCCGCTGGTAAAAGGGCGAAACGTTGAGGATGTTAAAGCCGTTTGCCATGAGACGCATAAGGAGGACGCCGAACACGGTACGCCAGACAGCGCCCTCCCCACCCAGTATGCTGGTACCCCCGATCACCACCCTTGAAATGGCCTGCAGATCCACGAGGGGGCCGATGTCGGCCTGACCCTGGCTGATACGCGAGACCGTGATGAGCCCTGCGAGTGCCGCACTCAGACCATTGAGCCCGAATATCAGTGTCCTCACGCGGTCAACCCGTATACCGGAGAGGCGGGCAGCCTCTGCGTTGCCGCCGATTGCGTAAACGGCCCTCCCGAAGGTCGTCCTGGAAAGTAGTATCCAGGTGAACACTACCCACACTGCCAGCACGAAGATGGGGTACTTAATGCCCATGAAGCTCGCCTGGCCCAGAATCTTGAAAGAAGGACTGCTGACGATGATCAGCCGCCCCCCTGTCAGGATCATAGCCAGTCCCCTGATAATATAGCCGGTGGCGAGTGTGGCGATAAACGAGTGAGCCCGGAATCCTGCGATGATGGTCCCGTTGAGCAACCCGAACGTCAGACCGCAGAGGAGACCCAGCACCAGCCCCGCGCCTACGTGCCCCCCAGCCCCCAGGATGGCGGCGGCACACCCACTGAAGGCAAAGATCGCCCCCACCGAGAGGTCGAAGTTGCCACTGATGATGGCCAGGGTCATGGCACATGCGACGATCCCGACCTCCGCGGACTGGTCTACGATGTTGTGCAGGTTGCGGGGGGTTAGGAACGCTGGGGTGGAAAGCGAAAGGACCGCAAACAGCACCAGGAAGGCTAGGATGATCCCGTAGTTGCGAAGAATAGCGCGCAAGGATACCAGCCGCCGCTCACCTTTCCCGGTCGCCCCCGCTTGCCTCTCTTGCTCACTCACCGGTCAGCACCACCCTGATCTGCAGCAAAGATGGCCCGCATCACCCTGTCCTCCGCAGCAGTTGCGCCTGTGAACTCCCCGACGATCCGGCCCCGGCGCAGAGCGAGCACGCGGTGGGCCAGTCCGAGTACCTCACCCAGGTCAGAGGAGATCAGTACAACGGCCATGCCTCTTGCGGCTAGGGAATGGATCAGCCGGTATATGGCCCTCTTGGCACCCACATCCACCCCGGCGGTGGGCTCGTCCGCGATCAGCACGTCGGGCCGCCCGAAAAGCCACTTGGCAAACAGCACCTTCTGCTGGTTGCCTCCCGACAGGGACCTCGCTTCGACCCGCGGGTCCCGGGGCCTGACGTCGAGTTCCGCCAGCAACTGCTCCACTTGGTGGTGCTCTACGAGCGGCCTCACGAACGGTCCCCGCGCCACCAACCCGAGGTGAGGTAGCGAGACGTTCCACCCCACGGGCAGCTTCAGGATGAGCCCCTGGAGCTTACGGCTCTCGGGCAGCATGGCTATTCCGGCCCTTATCGCTTCCCGGGGGGAGCGCGGATTGACCGGCCGCCCGCGTACCCGGACGATGCCGGCCGTGCGCACGTCCGCCCCGAATATGGCCCGGGCGATCTCGGAACGTCCGCTCCCCACGAGCCCCGCCAGCCCCACGATCTCGCCCTCGCGGACGTGAAAGGTAATGTCCGAGAACACTCCCTCCCGCGTCAGTCCCTCCACCGAGAGCACAACCGGGGCCTCTTCCGGCGGGTACACCTTGTCCGGGAAGCCGAGCGCTACGTACCGGCCGAGCATGGCCTCCACCAGGCTTTCCAGCGTTTCGTCGGCCACCGGAGACGTCCTTATACACTGCCCGTTACGCAGCACCGTGACCCGGTCCGCGAGCGAGAGCACCTCCTGAAGGAAGTGCGAGACGTATATTATCGTGGTTCCGGCGGCCTTCAGCCTCCGTACCAGGGCGAACAGCTTCTGTGTCTCCTCGGCGGACAGGGCGGCGGTGGGCTCGTCCATGATGATGACGCGCGCGTTTCGGGCGACGGCCCTCAAGATCTCGACCTTCTTCTGCTCGGCCACGCGCAAGGAGAACACGAGGGCGTCCGGGGGGATGTACAGGCCGGAGGTAGCTACCAGATCCTCGTAGCGCCTGCGCATTTCGCGTTCTTGTACGAACCCCCGCCGGACGCTCTCGATGCCGAGGAAGACGTTCTCCATGACCGTGCGCTGGGGGACCAGCGTAACCTCCTGCGAGATCAGGGCGATGCCGTCCGCGAGCGCGTCGCGCGGGGAGCCGTAGGCGACCGGACGCCCCTCGACCAGGACCTGTCCGCTGTCTGGCCGGTACACCCCCCCGATGATCTTCCCCAGGGTTGACTTCCCCGCCCCGTTTTCGCCCACCAGGGCATGGATCGTCCCCCGCTCGATGGCGAGGGAGACGTCCTTAAGCGCCTCAACCCCGCCGAAGCGCTTGCTCACGGCCCGCAGGGTTACGATCGGCTGATCGCCCATGCCCGCCCAAGTCCCCCAGCGCCCTTCGAGTGAGCGCTACCACTGCGGCTGGAACTGGTTGATGTTCTCCGGCGTGATCACGGGGCCTTCCGCAGGTAGCGGAGGGCGCCTGTCCTCCAGGTTGATGAA
>JBFMCJ010000462.1 GCA_040754675.1 Bacillota bacterium | reverse complement strand
TGCTCAATCTGATCGCGCGGTGCCGACCCCTTGGCCTGGCACTCCAGAGAAGCTTTTGGTGCGAGGTTGATACTGAAGGAGATTATCAGAGAATCAGAACTAATAGATGAGATTGCGTCGCCTGTGAGCTAGCAGCCTTGGATGTGGGAAGCGGGGAAGGGGGCCCCCAAGTGACATACCTCGAACGAGTCAGCCTGGTGGTGCGGGTGGCTCAGGATTTCGGAGGCAAGCGGTACAAGCAGCGCAATGAGGCCATTTACCGTGTCATTTCTCCCTACATAACTGCGCTCCTCGTTGGGACACGAGTCAAGCCCAACCACGTGAGCGTCGTCAATCTGGGCGTTGCGATGTGCGCTGTCTGGAGCTTTTATCTAGGCGGGTCCGGTTTCATCATAGGGGTTGTTGCCTTGTTCATTAATCAAGTATTGGATTGTGTTGACGGAGAACTGGCGCGATTGAAGCAGTTAACCAGTGTAACAGGGCTTTACCTTGACCGCCTGAGCTCTCTCATGTACCCAGGGATTGTGCTAGCCATGGGCGCGGGCGCGGCCATTCGTACTGGTTCTTCGGTGCTAGCGGTTTTGGGTGTGGCCGCGTGTGCTGGGAACATTTTGTATCGCTATGCCTTTTTTGCGGCATGCACTAGTATCTTGGAAGTCCTCGCTTCCGGTGGGTCTGAGCGCACGCGTCACCAGCTCAGGGGAGCCTTCTCCAACGAGCTCGTCGACGCTCGAGGTAGGGCGTTACGCTTTGCCCATCAAATCGGGTTGTGGATGGCTAGTGGCTACGGCTTTGAGTGGGCACTTTGGCTCTCCCTCTTGGTGCACTTTGCTCTGGATTCCTATATGCCAGTCGTCGCTTTCCTTGCGTTCGAGGCAGGCATCACCGGAGCCGGTTTTCTCGCGCAGGTGGTCTCATACGTGCACGGCAATCGGCTCGATCGGATACTTGCGAGGCTGAACGGCTGATCAAAAACGAACCAACTGGGAGGCGCAGCCTAATGGACTTAGCGCATCTGGATTGGATTTCGCGGAAAAGGGTGTTGGTGACGGGAGGGGCGGGCGCAATCGGAAGCAACCTCACAAAAGTTCTCCTGAGCTTGGGGTGCCCTGTTGTCATTGTGCTCGACGACCTGTCTGCGTCACCGCGGTGGAACTTACCCGAATTCCACAACCTCCTGTTCGTGGAAGGCGACGTGGTCGACGAGGCGGTTCTGAAGCGGGTTTTCACCGAAGCACCCGAGGTTGTCTTTCACCTCGCCGCGTTCTTCGCGAATCAGAACTCGGTCGATTACCCGGAAAGGGACCTTATAACCAACGGGCTAGGTACCTTGAGAGTGCTTGAGTACTCTGTGATGTCCAGGGGGGTTGAGCGCTTCGTGTATGCTTCTTCAGGATGCTCGATTTACGGGGACGAAGCTCCCCTGCCCCTCCGCGAGGAGTACACTTCGACTCACTTGAGTACGCCCTACCAGATCACCAAGATGTTGGGAGAATTATACTGCAATTTCTTCCACCACCATTACGGCCTGAAGACGGTTAAGGCCCGGTTTTTCAATTCGTATGGACCGGGGGAAGTCCCTGGTCAGTACCGGAACGTCATCCCTAACTTCATCTACTGGGCGATGCAGGGGAAGCCTTTGCCCATGACTGGTACGGGTGAGGAGACGCGTGACTTCACGTACGTGGACGACTTGGTGGATGGTCTCCTGCGTGCCGCTTACTACGATGTTGCGGTGGGGAGGGAGTACAACCTTTCCGGTGACGCAGAGATCCGGATCCTGGATTTGGCTGATATGGTGAACCGGCTGACGGGGAACACGGCGGGGGTGAGGCACCTGCCTCGCCGCAAGTGGGATACGAAGACGCGCATCAAGGCCTCCATAGAGAGGGCGCGGCAAGAGCTGGGCTATGAGCCTAAGGTGCCTTTTGAGGAAGGTCTCCGCCGCACCGTGCAGTGGTTCCGGGACAATTGGGACCGCATCGTGCAGGCGGCCAGCTTTGGCCCGGGCATGTCTTCGGCGGTGCGGGAGCAATGGTGATCCCTGCAGCCCGAATCGGCGCGAGCCGGGACGGTCATCTGCGCGTGGAGGTATCCTATGAAGCAGGTGGTGCAGAACTACAGGACGGGTGAACTCAGCGTTGCGGACGTACCCGCACCTGTCCTCCGTCCCGAAGGCGTTCTCGTACGGAACTCAAGGTCCATTGTGAGCGTGGGCACCGAAAAGCTCATGATGGACCTGGCGCGCAAAAGCTTGCTGGGCAAGGCGCTGGCGCGGCCCGACCTTGTCAAGCAGGTGATCAACAAGGTTCGCACCGATGGGTTGCTCGAGGCTTACCGACAGGCCGTGAACCGCCTTGATTCGCCCGTACCCCTCGGGTACAGTTGCGCCGGCACCGTAATCGCGGTGGGGAACGGCGTCGATGGGGTCGGAGTGGGCAGCAGAGTGGCCTGCTTCGGCAGCGGCTACGCCTCGCATGCTGAAGTCGTATTCGTCCCCAGGAACCTGTACGCACTTGTTCCCGATGGCGTTTCGTTCGACGAGGCTGCGTTTGCGGGCGTCGGAGCCATAGCCCTGCATTCTGTAAGGTTTTCTCGCGCTGGGCTGGGCGAGCGGGTAGCGGTCATCGGCCTCGGCCTCCTTGGACTCATCGCCGTGCAGCTGCTGAAGGCTTCCGGTTGCTGGGTTTGCGGCGTCGATTTGGATCCCGGGAAGGTCCGGCTGGCTGGGGAGTTGGGCGCGGATGTGGCGGTGGCGGGAACGGCTGATGCTGTTCCTGCGGTGCAGGGGTTCACGGGCGGTGTTGGGGCCGACGCGGTGATAGTGCTCGCGAGTAGCGCGGATAGCCGGCCGGTCGAACTGGCAGCCGAGGTCGCCAGGGATCGTGCCCGCATTGTTGTCCCGGGGATGGTCAAGCTTGACCTGCCGCGCAAGGTATTTTATGAGAAGGAGTTGGAACTCGTCGTCTCCCGATCCGCGGGTCCCGGCATATACGACCCCACGTACGAGCGAAAGGGGGTCGACTACCCTCTCCCTTACGTGCGGTGGACGGAGCAGCGAAACATGCAGGAGTTCCTGCACCTCGTGGCAGCCGGGAAGGTTAGGCTGGCGCCTCTGATAACGCACCGTTTCTCTATCGACGAGGCCGAAAGGGCTTACGACCTGATCCAGCAGGGTAAGGAAAAGTACATTGCTGTGCTGCTGACTTACCCGGAGACACAGGCTTCGCCCACCCCGCGGGTCGAATTGCGCGTT
>JBFMCJ010000461.1 GCA_040754675.1 Bacillota bacterium | reverse complement strand
TCTTTGGGCCGCGCGCCAGGCGGCGCCGAGCTGTCCGCAGGCGGCGTGAATGGATCGCCCCCTGGGCATCCGCACCGTGACCGCCACGCCGCGGCCTTCCAGGATTCCGGCGAAACGCTTCACCGCCGCGTCCGGCGACGGCTCGAATGGAAGACCGGGTACCGGATTGTACGGGATGAGGTTGACGTGACACAGAAGCCCGCCGACCCGGTCGGCCAGCTCCCTGGCCAGTTCGGGCGTGTCGTTGACATCCGCCAGCATGACGTATTCGAACGACACCCGCCGGCGCGTGGCCCGGATGTAGGTACGTACCGCCTCCATCAGGGGTTCGAGCGGCCAGCGGCGGTTGAGGGGCACCAGGCGGTCGCGCAGCCTGTCGTTTGGCGCGTGAAGCGACAGCGCCAGGTTGACCTGCAGCCCCGGTTCGCCCGCCAGTTGCAGGATGCCCGGGGCGACGCCAGCCGTGGAGACGGTCAGGCGGCGACTTCCGATGCCGAACCCGTCGGGACCCCGCAGGAGGTCGATGGCGTGCCGCACGGCCTCCCAGTTCGCCAGGGGCTCCCCCATCCCCATGAAGACCACGTGGGTCGGAAAGCGCCCCGCCGAGCTCTGGGCCCAGAGCACCTGCCCGGCGATTTCGGGGGCGCTCAAATTGCGCCGGAGGCCCAGGAGGCCCGTGGCGCAGAACGGGCAGCCCACCGCGCAGCCCGCCTGGGTGGACAGGCACAGCGTAAGACGCGAGCGCCCGGGGATCAGGACGGCTTCGATCTCGGCCGGCGGGCGTGCACTGTCGTGGACGGACAAAAGCCCCTTGCGGGTGCCGTCGGCGTCCACCTCGAGCTTCAGCGGCTGGAGCCACCGCTGCCAGGCCACCTCGCTCAGGCGACCCCTGAGGGGTTTTGGCAGGCTGGTCATGGCCTGGGGATCGGCCTGGCCCCTGGAGAAGACCCACCGGTGGACCTGCTCGGCCCGGTACCCGGGCTCACCCGCAGCGCCGACCACGGCCCCGAGTTCAGCCCGGGTCCGGACCAGCCCCAGCGGTATGCCCGGTTGGGCTGCCGGTTCGACCGGTAGCACGCTTTTCGCAACAGCCACGTCCTTGGAGGCCCCCTGAGCGCAATTGACACGCTGCCCGGCCGGGCAGTATACTGGCGCTGCCCGGCAACGGGAGGGGCTTGCAAGCCCAGCCGTGATTATACCACGGTGAGGTTCGCCGCCTTTCGGGACCGGCTCCTCAAGCCAGAGAAGTCGGGGCGTAGCTCAGTTTGGTTAGAGCGTGCGGTTCGGGACCGCAAGGTCGGAGGTTCAAGTCCTCTCGCCCCGACCATCCCCCTGGTCGCCTCCGCCAGACCTCCTTCAGGCGGTCTTCTCCAGCGGCTGGGGCGGAGGAAGGTTCGCAAAGCGTACCCGGTCGGCCAGCTTCGCGATCATGAGTGAGTTGGTGGGCAGGCGGTCCCGCCGGTTGCCAAGTCCAGTCAGGGCCGCCAGGAAATCCCGGTTTCCATGCTCCCACGCCGCCATGATGGCGTTGCGGATGGCCGCCTCGACCCCCCCGGCCGTCGTGCCGTACTTCTCGGCCAGCCGCGGATAGATCTCCTTGGTCAGGGAGCCGCCCAACATGCGGTTCTCCCGCACCACCAGCAGCACGGCGTCCCTCAGGTAGATGTACCCCTTGAAGTGGGCCGGCACGCCGATCTGGTGGAGCAGTGCCGTGACCACCGCCTCTGCGTCCTGCCCGTGGTGGCCGGTGAACTCCGCCGCCCGGCCCGTGCGAGGCTGTGCCGGTAGCGCGCCGTCGTCGTGCGCCGCGGACTCCTGCGCCGTGCCGAACTCGCGGATACGTTGCGCCAGCAGCTCCAGGTCGAAGGGCTTGACGATGAAGTACTGCGCCCCGAGTTCGGTAAAGCGCTGGATCACGTCCTCGCGGCCGAACGCCGTGAGGACGATGACCGCAGGACGCACCACCCGGCTCGGAGCATCCTGGACTGCAGGCCCGTCCATCCCGCGCAGCCGCTCCATGACCGCGAGGCCGTCCAGGTGGGGCATGGTGATGTCGAGGATGACAACGTCGGGGCTCAGGCGCTCGATCTTGGCCAGAGCCTCCTCGCCGTCGTATGCCCGGCCGACGACCTCCATGTCGGGAAGGCTGTTGAGATACTCTTCGAGGGTCTCGACAAGCTCGATGTTGTTATCGGCCACCAGCACCCGAATCACGTCTGTGGCACCCCTCTCGCCGGCCATTCTGCGGCTAAAAGAAAAGGCCGCAACCTCCCTGGATGTTGGGTCTGGGTATTGCGGCCGAAGATGCAGGAGACGCAACTATCTTCGCCCACGGTAAACCCGCTTCCTTCTGTTCTTCAAGCCCTTCGAAACTCCAATCGAACGACAAAGAACCCGTCGGTTCGGACGCGATGAGGCAGCAGGGTAAGCCATGGCTTATCCTCCGGCGGCAGGGCATTCACCGTGCGGGCCGGCAGAAAGGAACGTACCGGAATGGCTATGACGGGCTTGGTTTGCACGAGCCGCCGGACCTGTTCCACGGTTTCCTCCGGCTCAAACGAACAGACGCTGTAGACCAGCCGGCCGGACGGCGAGAGAAGATCCACGGCCGCCTCAAGGAGTTGGGCCTGCAGCTCTGCCATGGCCCGAACGTCCTCGGGAGTCCGCCGCCACCGGACGTCCGGGCGCCGGGCGATGGTGCCGAGGGCCGTGCACGGGGCGTCGAGCAGGACCGCATCGAAGCGGCCACCTTCGAGGGGTGGCCGGCGGGCATCCGCCGCCACGGGCCGGATGGACCAAAGGCCCAGCCGCCGGGCGTTCTGGCGGACGAGGGGCAGGCGCCCGGGGTGCAAGTCGACCGCGACGATACGGGCCTCGTCGCGGCTCATCTCCGCGAGGTGGCCGCTCTTGCCACCGGGCGCGGCGCAAAGATCCGCCACGGTTTCCCCGGGCTGCGGCCCCACGGCGTGGCCCGGCAGCATGGAGGCCTCGCTTTGCGGTGTAAACAGCCCCTCCTGGTAACCGGGAAGGCGCTCGACGGGCGCACCCGGGCGGTCAGCGATCAGGGCCTCCGGGGCGAGGATGCCCGGCTGCCATCCGATCCCGTGGGCACCCCAGAGATCCCCCAGTGCCTGGGAGCTTGCCCGCAGGGTCTGGACGCGAACCGAGAGAGGCGCCGGATCGTTGTTGGCCTTCAAAATAGCCAGGGCCGTCTCTTCCCCGAACTGGCCGATCCACCGCCTCACAAGCCACGCCGGG
>JBFMCJ010000460.1 GCA_040754675.1 Bacillota bacterium | reverse complement strand
ACAACCTGCAGCCCCAACTTCTCCTGCATCACGCTACAGCTGCACAACCTCTCTCTGGCAGCGAGCCGCAGAGCATCTTCTTGGCGTGCCACAATCGGGGTCAGGAGAACCTGGATGGCCACCCTCCCCAGGCCGCGCACCTCCCCCCGCCATTGTGCCAGGCCTCCAGATCCCCGAGGTATCAGTTGGCCTTAACCGCATCGCCCGCTTGAGTTGCCGCTCGCGGGGCGAAAAACCCGGGGCATCAGGGACACTCGCTTTGGCGGTCCCCAATCCCCCCGGGCATGATAGCCTAACAGGCGACGAGGCCCAGACGCGTTCGGAGATCAGCCCAGTGTGGCGCCGGGGACTGCGGCTGATGGCAGCGCAGGACGACTACAATGTCCCGCCTGCGGTGTTACGAGAACCCCATCTCCCGCAACCAGCCCGGTTCGGGCTGGCGGGGTACGTTCGCCCGAAACGCTGCTTACGCCAACTCCTGCACTATCCCCCGCCCCCAGCCAGCCACAACAAGAGGTGATGTACCCGTGCCCGTGCTGTTAAGGCCTTGCTGCCCAAGGGGAGACTCTGGCACTTGGCAGCGTCTCCGCCACACCCGATTGCCACCCTGCTGAACGTCGCAGAAGAAGCAAATCTCGACCGGGGAAAGCACAGCCCGTGGCCACCGACCGGGGCCTCCCCGCCACCCCCATCCTCAAACCAAGCAGGTCCGCACGGCAAAGCCCCCGGCTTAGTCCGGCTTCCTCAGCCTGGCTCGCTCCGCCCATAACTCCAGGGCACCGGCTGCAGCCGAAGCCGAAACAACGGCCTCTCTCAGCGCCGCAAGGGCCCTGGAAACGTCCTCGTCCACGCCGCTCTTCGCCGCTTCCAGCAGGCGGCAGGCGCGCACCAGCACGGGCAACTCAGCAAGGGCCCGCGAGAGGAGATCGTCCGCCACGGTTGATCCCTCCCCATTCCGCCCGCCCAACGCCAGGATTCGACATCTGTCTACAGGTCCCTTGTCCCGGGCAAAGGGCAAACCAGCTCCCAGAGGACCACCGCCCACGACGTTTGAGCGATCCTCGGTCCACGGCCTGTCCCGTCTCGCGTGCGCCCCGCAAGGACCGCCGCCACAGCGTGTCGAATCAAGGCGTGGCCGCCCGGGGCAGGAAGCGAAACCAGTTCGCGGGGGCTTTGGCCACGACCGCAGGTCCCCGCACAAAGTTGCTCCCATCCACCCTGCCACCGGGCAGCCTCTTGCCCTCCACCTATATCCCCCATCTCCTCACACCCTCCAGTACGCAGGCCTGCCACCGAAACCGTCTCCGACCGCGGCTTCTCCCGGCACAATATCCCACAGCCCTCTCGCTTCTGCCATCGGGGCCGCGCTTCCGAGCGAGGTGGGACCGGCTCTTCAGCCGGGCCGACAACCTTGCCCAGGGCAGAGGACAGTACGGTCCTTGTGTCGAAAACCCTGTCCATGCACGAGCACCAGGCGCACACTCCCGGTAAAGAGGAGCCTGAAACCTGCCCCGGGCCATATCTCTTCCTCGCATCGGCAGATTACCTCGATCTCGACGCACTGCCCTTGGACGGCGCCCTGAAGGAAACGCTGCAGCAGGCACAGCGTACCAAAGCACAGTTTCGCGGGCCGGCAGGGAGGATCCAGAAGGTCACCGTGGATGGTGCCCAGGGACTGGTGCACGGCAGGGGTCTGGCCAAGTTCCTCGAGTCCCTCGGCACCCGGCTACTCGTCCTGCGGCGTGACGATGCCGGAGGACTTACCTATCAGGTGGCACCCCTTTGGGAGCCCAGCGGCCAGGCCCGGAGCAGGCAACGGGCACCCACGCGCAATGCTACCCCGGACATGGACCTCCCCGGCGGGGTCTCGTTCCATCCCGAAAGGGCAAGGACGCTCCTCGACCGCCTGCAAAAGGGGCTCTTCGATGAAGATCCCCGCGACCTGTACAGGCGTGCTCGAGACCTCGCCACCACACCGGGCTTGGAAACCATGCTCTTCGGGGGCCAGGTCAGGTTCGACCCCCTGCCGTACCAGGTCGACGCCGCCCGGGCCGTCATCCGGCGCCTGAACGGCCGGGCCATGCTGTGCGACGAGGTGGGCCTGGGAAAGACCATAGAGGCCGGCCTGGTGCTCCTGGAGTATTTCCTGCGCGGTATGGCGACAAAGATACTCATCTTGTGTCCGCCCGGCTTGGTGGAGCAGTGGCGGGAGGAAATGACCCAGAAGTTCGGCCTTGACTTCCTCACCCCCTCCGAGCCGGAGTTCGTCTCCCAGGCAGACCCTTGGGGTTCCTGCGAGCGGGTAATCGCCTCGCTGGCCACGGCACGGCAGAAGGGCACCCGGGAGGCGATCTGGCAGGTCCCCTACGACATGGTGATCATCGACGAGGCCCACCACCTGAAGAACCGCAGCTCCGCCAATTGGATCCTCGCCTCCAGGATCAAGACACGATACCTCCTCCTGCTCACCGCCACCCCTGTTCAGAACCGGCTCGAGGAGCTGTATAACCTGGTCACCCTCGTCAAGCCGGGGCTCCTCGGCACCCCGCGCCAGTTCGGACGTAGATTCCGTCTCCGGGGTGCCACTCTTAGCCCACAACAGGTCACCGACCTCCACTCGCTCCTCGCAGAGGTGATGGTGCGCAACCGCCGCTCCGACACCCGGGCCGTGATCACCCGCCGGCACGCTGAAACAGTAAAGGTGATCCCGTCGCCCGCGGAAAAGAGGCTCTACGAGGAAATCTCCGCGCGTGTCCGGGCTGTGGGCAAATCGGCATCCCCGGCCCAAAGGCTCATGCTCAAGACCCTGCAGAAGTTGGCAGGCTCCAGTCCCGTTGCAGTCCTCCCTGCACTCCAGCGACTGGGCTGGCGGGACCTGGCAGACCTGGTCACCCAGGCGGCGGCAGACGACCTGACCGGCAAGGAACGGGCCCTTCTGTCCCTGCTGCACGCCACCCGGGACAAGGTCATCGTGTTCGCCTCTTACACGGAGACAGTGAACATGCTGGAGCGCCTGCTCACGACGGCGGGACACGCCGTGGTCACCTACGCAGGCAGCATGACCAGGGTTCAGAAGGACACGGCGGTGCGCCGATTTGCTCAGGAAGCCCGCGTGTTCTTGAGCACGGAGGCAGGGGGCGAGGGGCGCAACCTGCAGTTCTGCAACCACATGATCAACTACGACCTCCCCTGGAACCCCATGCGCATTGAACAGCGGCTGGGACGCATCCACCGGGTGGGTCAGACAAGAGACGTCTAC
>JBFMCJ010000459.1 GCA_040754675.1 Bacillota bacterium | reverse complement strand
ACGAACAAGAGGGCAGCATCGCAGACGCCATGGCGGCCTACCAGCGCGCCCTGGAGCTGAACGACCAGCAGTTCATCGCCCACATCTACCTAGGCGACTGGTTTGCCCGCGCTTCCGATTACGCAGGCGCGCGCAGCCACTACGAGCAGGCCGCAAAAACCGGGTGCCTGCTGCCAGCGGAAATGAGAAGGCTTGCCGAAATCTGCCTTCAGACAGGCGATGCCGTTAGCGCCGGGGAGTGGGCCCGGCGTGCGGCAGAAGCAGAGCAAGGATTCCCCGAGAGGTGACTGGCCCCTGCCCCGGGGCACCCTGCCTGCATTCATTTGAAAGCGAGGGGTAAGGATTGGACGTCAGAGAGCGCCGTGTCGCCACAGCCTCAGGCACGAGCGGGGCCCTGTTTGTTCTGTTCCTGGTGGCATACGCCTTCAGGTTCGCCCTGGTGCTCCAGCTAAGCGGAACCCCCTTCTTCGGAGCTCTGGCCGGCGAGGCGCTCTTCCTCGAACACTGGGCTCGTGCCATCGCAGCTGGGAACTGGCTGGGACTCGAGCGGGCGTACCCCGCCCCTCCGTTCACCATGTACTATCTGGCTGCGATCTACGCGCTGTTTGGTCGAAATATGGTCGCGGTAAGGATCGTCGGGTGCCTCATCGATGCGTTCAATTGCGTCCTCCTATACGCCGTCGGGAAGAAGATGTTCGGGCATTTACCGGGGCTCGCAAGCGCCGCACTATGGGCGGTATACCTGCCGGCGCTCTTTTACGAGGCGGTGATGCCGGGGACTTCCGCCCTGGTGGCCCTCCTCCTATGCGCCCTCAACGCGCTGATTTCCGCAGCTTCCGACGAGCGGCGCCTGCGCGCATGGTTCTTTGCCGGAGCCTGCCTGGCCCTGGCCGCACTCGGCCGGCCGCACCTTGTGGCCATCCTACCCGTCTCAGGCCTCTGGAGCCTGTACAGCCTGCGCCGCCGGAGACCGCGACTGCGGGCGGCCGCAGCCGTCGCGCTCCTCGGGGCGGGGTTTCTCGTGGTTGCCGTCCTCCCGTGTGCGCGGAACTTGGTAATAACGGGGGAACCCGGGTTTTCAGTAAACTACGGCCCCGGTTTCTACGTGGGAAACTACCCAGACGACCCGGCCGGGATAATCCCCCGAGTCAGGGGGTCGCTCGTGGGTGGCGACGTGGAGGAGTACACCGCCTTCGCCAGCGCGCTCGCCGGCCGTGCTCTCACGCCCCGCGAAGCCAGCGCCTTCTGGTTCCGGCGCACCCTCGACCATATTCGTAGCCAGCCGCGCGCCTTCCTCGAGCGGTTGGCGCAGAAGGCCCGGGACTACGTCGGCAACTACGAGATTCCAGATGACTGGGACTATCGATATCTGGCAGACCGCTTTTCCGTCCTGCGCATGCCGGCCGCGAGGTTCGGCCTAGTCTTGGCCCTGGGCGTGGGCGGAACGCTCGCGGCGTTATCCGCGCCTGGGCCCGATGTGAGGAGGACGGGCTGGCTTCTGGCGGGGCTCTCGGCTACCTACACCGGGGCAGTGCTCAGTATGTTTTACGTCTCCCGCTACCGCCACTTCGTCGCACCAATCCTCGTCCTGGGTGCCGGGTACCTTGCCACCGCGCTACCCGCCGCCTGGCGAGACCGCCGACTCGCTCGGCTGGCAGGCCTGAGTCTCTTGTCCGTGCTGGTTTTTCTCCAGGGGTTGGTGCGGCCTAACCCGCTTGATCACGACCGGGCCTTTGCCTCCTGCCTGGTCCTGGAGGGAGTGCTCCGCGAGCAACACGGGGACTTTGAGGGAGCTCTCTCTTGTTACAAACGTAGCGCTGAGATGTCGGGCCACTCTCCGCGGCCGTTCGTGTACGTCGCCGACCTTCTCCTATCCCGCGGAGACCCCCGGGGCGCCATTGAGTGGTACTACAGGGCACAAGCCGCGGGCCCGCTATCGGCTCACGAACTGTGCAACATGGCACGCAGCCTCGCGATGGTGGGCCGGCAAGAGGAAGCAGTGGAAGTGGCCCACCGTGCCGCGGCGCTTGATCCCACCAAGGACGAGCCGCAACGTCTGCTGGCGGAGTTGGAGACCAGCGACATCCACGCGGCCACTGCGCAGGGACCCTGATGCGTCCGCAGGATGCACCCGCGCACCTACTCGAGGGTGCCGGGTGACTCCGACTTCGCCCTCGGCCAAAGCCCGGGTAGAGACCGTGGGCACACGAAAGGAGGTGGACAAGATGCGCTGGCTCCGCCTGTTCTTGATGACCCTGATCCTGACCCTAGTCGTCGGCGCTTCTGGTCTAGCCCTCGGCGCCCCCGCGAACGCAACTTACCCAACCGACCACGTGGGTGCCCTTTGCAGCACCACCATCAACTAGCCCGGCCACTTCGCCGACAACGGGCCGCACCGGCACCCGGGGCCGGTGTCCGGCCCAACTCGCGGCAGAAGGAGTGCGATCCGATGCGATTCCGTGCACGCCGTTACTGGCGCGATTTTGCCGCCGCAGCGGGCGGCATCGCCGTCGGCGCGGTCATCCTGGCAGCGGCTGGCTGGCTGGGTTTCGCACGTCCTCCGTCGGTCGGTGCCCCCAGCTTGCTAGAGCGGGCCCCTGCCCCTCCCGAAGCCCGGTACGGAGGTACGCTCGTCGTGGTCCGGCCCAACGAACCCCAGACACTGAACCCCCTTCTCGCCCGTGACACCTGTTCGCTAGACTTCGTGAGCCGTTTGTTCAACAGCCTCTTCACCAATGATTCCGACTGTCGGGTGGTGCCGGACCTTGTCCGTTCCTGGACCACCAGTTCCGATCACCGCGTGTGGACGTTCCGGTTGCGGGAGGGCGTCAGGTGGCACGACGGCCAGGAGTTCACGGCAAGGGATGTCGTGTTCACCTACCGGGCCCTCCTCGACCCTGCCACCGCCTCTCCTCGTCGCGCTGACTTCACCTTCACTTCCGGCCCCGTGGTCGTAGAGGCGCTCGGCCGACACGAGGTGCGGTTCGTGCTGCCACAGCCCGTACCCCAGTTGCTGAGTCTCCTCACGGTGCCTATCCTCCCAGAGCACCAGTTCGCTGGCCGCTCCCCACTCTCAGATCCCCGCAACGAGCGACCGGTGGGGACAGGACCGTTCATCTTTGAGGCGTGGGAGCAGGGTCGCTACCTCTCGATGCGAGCGTTCGATGACTACTTCGAGGGCCGGCCATACATTGATCGCCTCGAGTTCATCATCGAGCCCGATCCGGCCCGGCGGGCCGAGATGCTCAGTAGCGGTGAGGCCC
>JBFMCJ010000458.1 GCA_040754675.1 Bacillota bacterium | reverse complement strand
GGCTCATAAAGACGCTGGCCCTTGTCGTTATACAGCTCGCTTCGCAGGAGCCCCTGTCGGCGCCACAGCTTGACGGTGCTGGTGCTGGCGCCCAGGGCTTCCGCCATCTCCTCCAGAGTGAGAAGGCCCCTGGCCCGCAGGCGGCTGTAGCGATCCTTGAGCCCGTACGCCAACCGGACATCACGCACCATCAGGCGGTCGAAGCACTTCCCGCGACCAGATCGATGCCCCTTCTCGTTCAGGATGCGAGCGACCTCGGCATCCGTGTAGTCGTCCAGCAAGCGGTCGATCGCACAGACCACCGCGGGGTCGGTTTGGTAGAGTTGGGAGGCCGGCGGCGGTACGGGAAGGGTGAGCGTACGGGTGGCTCCCCCTTTGAAACGGATCTGCGCGACGATATCGTCCCGTTTGAACAGGGTGACGTCCTCGAGGATGAGGCGTACCATGCGCTTGCGATCCCGATCCGTGGTACGGGGGTCACGCCATAAGCGAGGGAAGTCGGTGGCCAGTGCCAGGATACGGGCTCGCTCCGCTTCGTCGACGAGGACGCGGTCCGCATGGCGCCGCTGCTCGTAGGCTTCCTGGGCCTGGGACAGCGCGCGGAGCTTCTGGTTCCAGTCGGCCTCGAGGGTGCTCGCGACCAGACGGTTGTCGGGATCCACCCGCATGTAACGTCGCTGCGCCAGTTCCGCCTCGTAACGGGCCCGTTCCACCTCCTGTCGGCGCAACCGGTCCACCTCCTCGGCCCGCTGGTTCAACTCCTCCTGAATGGCCAGGGTCACCTCCAGGGCGAGCGGGGTGACGGCCTCCACCAGCAGCTCACCGATGGCTTCGTCCAGTCCGGCTCCGGGGATATGCTGGCAGCGAGCGGTGGCGTGCTGGATCCCCTCCCGCTGGCACACATACTCCGGAAGTCGGCGGCCTTTGCGTGCGTGGTAGCGCACGGCCATTCGCTTTCCGCAGACCCCACAGATGGCCAGACCTTGCAGCAGCGCCGGGCCTTCGCGCGGCGGACTGGCGCGACGGTCGGCCCCATGGGCCTGGGCGTTCTCCCGCAGGCGGCGCACGTTGTCCCGGTACTCGTCCCAGGAAAGGTAGCCCGGGTGGGCATCCCGGACCAGGGCGAGCCACTCCTCCGGGGCCTTCAGCTTGGGCAGGTAACGACCCTGGGCGGTCCGGCGACCTTGCGTCCTGCCGAAGAAGAAAGCACCGGCGTAGCGGGGGTTTCGAAGCACCCGGAGCACCCGAGATCGCTCGAGGGGCACCCAGGCGATCTCCCCTCGGCGGGGGCCCACACGAATGCGTCGCGGGAACTTGAGCCCCTGCTCCGAGAAGACGCGCACCACGCCGCCGGCCGAGCCCGTCCGGCGGAACGCGGCAAAGAGCAAGCGGATGGCCTGCTGAACGGCCAGGTCCGGATCGAGCATCACGCGGTCGTCGGGTCCGTACACAAACCCGGTCGGCAAGGGAGCTTTGAGCTCCCCGCGGCTGGCCTTGCTCAGGATCCCTCCCCGCAGCCGCATGCGCAGGACATGTAACTCCGCCTCGCTCATGGTTCCCTTAAGCCCCAGCAGCAGCCGGTCGTTGAAGTGGCTCGGGTCGTAGACCCCGTCCTCATCCAGGATGAGCGTATCGGTCAGGGCGCAAATCTCCAGCAGCCGATACCAATCCGAAGAGCTGCGGGCGAGCCGGGACACCTCGAGGCCGAGGACGATCCCCACGCGGCCCATGCCCACATCGGCGACCAGCTTACCGAACCCTTCGCGGTCCGCCGCTGAGGCGCCGGACTGACCGAGGTCGCTGTCGATGACCACCACGCGCTCCATGGGCCACCCGAGGGCCACGGCCCGGTCCCGGAGCGCATACTGGCGCTTGGTGCTCTCCGTGTTCTCGAAGACCTGCCGCAGCGTGCTCTGGCGCACGTAAAGATAGGCATCCCGCGCCAGGTGGGTGGGCCTCACTTTCGGGTGGACGTTCGCGATCACCCCATCACCTCCCTGGGGTCGCCAGGGCCATTTCCACCAAAGCCGCTACCAGCTCAACCCGCTCGCCCACGGACGGGCTGCTTGGGGGGCCCGCGTCCACCTTCCTGGGCGGGGGCGATGGCGATGCGCCCAAGGACCAGGCTTCCATCCAGGCAGGGACCCCGCGGCGCATCAGCAAGGCCACGCCGTGGGGGACAACGCCGGGCACCGATCCCACGGCAAAGGCGCGCATTTCCTCGTAGCGGTCCGCCAGTTCCTCATGACGGATGGACGCCCTCATGCCGGATTCGGAGCCCCCTTTTTTCGGGCCTTACCCAGGGCCCGCTCGATGCTCCGGGGGTGCACCGAGAGGCCAAAGCGCTCCTGGGCCATCCGGGCCAACTCGCCGGCGGCCAGCGACGGATCGGCAGACCGGGCGCTTTGCAGAAACGCCACCACCTCCTCGGTGAACTTGTGCGCCCGCCGCGGACCGGGCCGCTGGGGCAAGAGCCCAGGAAGCCCGCCCCGCCGGAACGCCTCCCGGGCCTGGTAAAACGACGGCCGGGAGAAGCCGAAGGCCGCCGCAGCCCGCTTCACCGGTAACCCGTCCACGTGCACCCGGCGCAGCATCTCGTACTTGACCTGCACCAAGTCCCGGGCGTCGAAAAAGGGGTTTCCGGACCGGAACGCCTCGTCCGCCACGCTCTCCGGGTGCGGATGAAGCGCGCGATACGCGCGCAGGGAGGCCAGCTTCTCGTCCTCCCGTTTGGGCACGGCTCTTCCTCCCAGGGTGTGTTAACCCCATTATGCACACCTCTCTCCTCTTGTCAAGGAGCGCGCCCGCCATCATTCTTGATATACCGGTGGAACCCTGGCTAAAACGCTCGCACCGAGAGTCGTCTTAGAGCAGGCTCGAACATAATTGGCCTGACAGTCACGACATAATCCCCCTTACACAGGCACGGGTGAGCCCGTCCCCTTCGGGTGACGATTGAAGATCTCGGACCAGTGCGACCAGCCTCCGCAGGTCCTCAAACCGAAAGAGGGAGCGGCCGGCAGCCAGCGCGACAAACGGGTCCGGCGCGGCGACGTCCGTCCAGCTTGCCGGGATCGAGCAGACCCTCCCGCTTGCGTCTTCGAAAAAGACCCGGTCCTCACCCCAGGCTTGGCACCAGCTGACGAGTTCGAACTCCTGTCCGCTCAGGGGATGATAGGGATGCACCACCCGGAATCTCCCGGGCGCACGTGCACCTTGGGGTGCAATGGACGACTTCGTCCAAGGGCAAGGTCGAATCCATG
>JBFMCJ010000457.1 GCA_040754675.1 Bacillota bacterium | reverse complement strand
GATGGCGTATGCCTGGAGGACCGGCGCCAGTGCCAGCGGGAGGACCGCTGGCGGCAGGTGCAGCCACCGACCGGTGGTGGCCATGAGCACCAGGAGGAACGCACCGTTGGTGACCAGGTTGGCCAGGATGCTGGCCACGAGCTTGCAGGTGACCACCCACCAGAACCCAAAGGGAGAGAGGAACATCTGCTCCAGCGTGCCCCGCAGGGCACTCCCTGATATGTAAGTGCCGAGTTCCTGAAAGGCGTGATTGGTCATGAGCACGAGCCAGTACCCCACGATGAGGGCCTCCAGAGTGCTGCCCAGGTGGGCCGGCGGCACCACGTAACGGGCACCGAGGAACAGCATGAGGAACAGGAAGTACGACAGCGCCAGTCCCGACACCGCGTTGATGGGGTGGCGCCGAAAATACACGTACTCGTCTCGGATCATGGCCACGAGGACGTGCCTCATGCTCCCCGACCCCCTTCACCCGTCGAACGCGGATCGCATCCGTCCATGGCACCGGGCCCCGCGCACTCCGCTCCGCCCGCGACCTCCGCCGTGGTGCGAAGTCCGGCGCCCGTGCGAGATGCGCCGGCACGCGCCTCCTGCCCGCCTCTGATCAGATGGAGGAATACCTGCTCCAGGTCGGGCGCGCGGTGGTCGACGGAGGCGAGGGCCGCTCCGTGATCCCGCAGCAACTCCACCAGGTCGTACAACCGGGTGGCTCGCTCCACGGTGACCTCGATGACGGTGCGGCCCTCTGCCGCGGTCACCTCCGCCCCGGTGAAGCTGGCGAAGATCGCTTCCCGGGCCCGCCCGGTCAGGCTCCCCTCCACCACGAAACGGTAGCTGCGGGTACTCAGCATCTCAAGGAGGTGGGGAACCTCTTCGTCGGCCAGCACCCGACCCCGGTGGAGCACGATCACGCGCCCGCATACCGACTCCACCAGCCGCATGTCGTGGCTGGCCACCAGCACGGCCCTGGCACGCTCGCGGGCCAGCTCAAGCAGCAACTGGCGCACGTCGAGGGCAGCTTCCACGTCCAGGCCGAGCGTGGGTTCGTCCAGCAGCAGTACTTCCGGATCCCGGACCAGGGCTGCACACAGTGCCAGCTTCTGTTGCATCCCCCGCGAGAGTTGCCCCACGAGAGAGCCGGCCCGGTCGAGGAGCCTGTAACGCTCAAGCAACTCCAGGGAGCGGGCACGGGCGGTCGTGGTGGGGATGCCGGCGAGGTTGGCGAAGAAGAGCAGATTCTCCAGGGCGGACCGGCTCCAGTGCAGGTTTCTCGTCCCCTCCAGCATGGCACCGACGCGGCGCAGTGCCTGCCGGGCCTGACGTCGCGGATCGAACCCGCATATGCGCACGCTTCCCGCCGTCGGTACCAGCAAGCCCAGGATGCACTTGATGGTGGTGGTTTTGCCGGCCCCGTTCGGCCCCAGTAGACCCACCACTTCGCCAGCGCGCACCTGGAAACTCACATCGTCGGCGGCCACTATCTCGCGCCCGGAGCGTCGGTACACCTTACGGAGGTGCGAGACGGTCAGTCCCAACGGTCATCCCTTCCCGATGGTACAGTTGCACGCGCCCATTCCTGAACATTCCATCTTTCGCCCCCACCTCCTGCCGGTCGCCGAGCGCGGTTCGCTCATCACGGACATGCCAAGTTTGCGCGAATGTGTCAGGTGAACCCTAAGCTCTGGCGCTGGCTGGTCACTGCCACTATTCCCCTGGTTGGTGTGGGCCTGGTGCTCGACGTTTCGGTCTGTACCTACGCGAAATAAGGTATTCCAATATGTGGGCCTGGGCCTGCTGACGGGCATTGGCACGGCAGCCGGCATTCCGGGGGCACTCGTGGGGGGAGCGTTGACGTTGGCCGATCAGTTCAGCCTGAAGGCATCGGCTCGCCCCAGCCGGCCCGGCTTGGCCCGGCACTGGGCTGCATCTTCGTGGCTGAAAGTCCAGGTCTGCCCTCGCCGCCCGCCCCGCCACTCGCCGCTGCTTGCGGGCGCATGGATCAATCACCCGGCGCTGCGGCCATGCTGAGCGACCTTATCCGCTGCAGCGCTGGACGCCCCTGGCAAAGTGTTGCCCTGTTTATTCCGGCTCGTATTCCCGAACGCGGCCCCTCTGCACGATCACGAGCCGGTGAAGCTGCACACGACCCAGGGGTACCAGCCGCGAGTTCAGCTACCTTGCCGCCCACGTCGCACTCGAGCATCACGAGCGCCTGGACAGCAGCGGCTACCCGCGCCGGCTCCGAGGGGACAGGATCCTGGGGATCGGAAGAATCGTGGCCGTGGCGGACGTGTTTTGCGCGATGACCAGCGACAGGCTGTACCGGCGCAAGGTCCTGCAGCGAGAAGCCATCCGCTACCTCATGACTGCCCGCAGCAAGTTCGGCCAGCGCTTCGTGCGGTGCAGCATTTCCCAACGGCACTTTCCTCAGACTGAACAAAGGCGAGCTTGCCGTGGCGGTCAGGCAGGACAGGCGCGACAGCGAACGCCCGGTAGTGAGGCTTCTGGCTGATGCCCGGAACCGGCCGGTGGAACCCCAGGAGCTTGCGCTTGCCGACGCGCCAGAGGTGGAAGTGGCCCTGGTGCTCGACAGCATTCCCGAGCAGGTACGTCAGGCCCTGGCCTCGCGGGGAGGAGAACGGTAATGAAATGTCCCCCTTCGGCCCACGTATTGGCGTCTGGGTGCTGTGTATGCCAGTGCATCTTTGCTCGCCCGCGTCGCCGGACGTCTGGGGAACGGGGACACAAGTCTTGGGGCGCTGCGGCCTTCCGCTCAAGCCCGCTCCCGGCGGTGGCCGCGGCGCCCCGTCCTTGCGCCGGGGACAGGATGGCCTTCAGCGCCTGTCGCAGGGTGTTCCTCCAGCCCCCAGGGGTACCTCGCGCCATTACGTGAGGGGCCGGAGTTCCCCTACCTCCACCACGTCGGTGATTGCGCCGCCCAGGCGACCGGGGACCAGGTGGCGGGCACGCAGGGTCTCCCGCGGCACTTTCCTGGTCACCAGGACGACAATGCTCGGTGTTCCCGTTACCCGGCCACCGATCTCCTTGTTCCCGAGCCCGATCCCCGCCACATTCGGCAGGGCGGGCATCCCGGCCACGCCGCGCAGCGGGCCATGGCGACCCTTCATCGCAGAGCCACCGTCCTTCCCTCCCCATCCTACGCCGGAAACCGCCTCGGGGGTGTCGGCGCCGCGGGGCCGGCACGTGGCCGTCCGGCGGGCCACGCGTTCCCGGGCCCAGGCCGGCGCCGTGGGAGCCCCTCGAACCCCG
>JBFMCJ010000456.1 GCA_040754675.1 Bacillota bacterium | reverse complement strand
TTATGACCCTCTTCACCGCCGTCTTCGCCACCTCGAATTCCAGGTCGCGCAGCATTTCGTGCCAGGCCTCAATCGTCGCCTCGGTCAGCTTCCAGTCGGGGTAGAACGCCGTGATGAAGGCCAGAAGCTGCACAGTTTCCGCACGGTTCAACTTGTGTCCACCCCCTCAGGTTCTGCGTGCTTGCGCAGGTAGTCGGCCAACACGGGCCAGGCTGCCGGTACGCGGCTGTCGCCCACGGGCTCGGCCACAACGGCGCCCAGCCAATCCTTGAAAGGCTTGTCCGGCCCAAGGAACGTGCTCGCGTGCTTGATGAACCGCTCTTCCGTACCGCGCGCACGGCAGGAAGCCGCGTAGTTGACCGCGGCCCGGATGAGGTCGTCCGCCGGCCAGCCCTCCCTCAGCCTGGCCCGCCAAGCGCGGAAGGCGCGGGCCTTTTCGACGTGCCGAGGATATACGCGCCAGAAGGCCTCGAACTCAGCTGTGTACTCCGTCCTGTCTCGCCGCTGCTCGGGTTCCGTCTGCCTCTTGTCTTCTCCCGGGGGCGGACACGCGCGCCCGGCGTCAGCCGGGCTTGGTTCCGGCTCCCGGCCGTCATGTTCGGGCTCGAACTGCGATTGCGGTTGAGCACGTGTGTTATCCGCCATTGGAGGTACAACGGTTGGTCGAGAGGCAGCATCTACGGTAGACGGAGCTGGAGCTGGAGTTGGAGTTGGAGTTGGAGCTAGAGTTAGAGAGTGGCCTATATCTTTGGCCATTGCTTGCGGAAACGCTTTGTGCAAGGCTTGGGCAAACGGTTCGGCATAGGCTTGCGCGGCCGCCAGGAACTTGGGCCACAACGGCGTGGGCGGCAGTTGTGAGAGCTTGTTGATTGCCGCCTGCTGCTGGTTCGGGTTGTCCGGCCTCTGGTACTTTAAGGCCTTGCAGATGAACATGACCTGATTTTCCTCGTCGTACTCGATGAAGCCATCCTGGATGAGTCTGGCGAACGGTTTGGCCAAGGCTTCCATGTCCCAGCCCAGGTCGGCACAGATGTACTGCTTGGGCAGCCGGAACAGCCCCTCCGTGGTCCTGTGGGGGCAGGTCAGGATGTAAAGCGCCAGCAGCTTGACCCGGTCGTCCCAGGAGTTGTGCAACCAGATCTTGGGGGATACCCTCCAGTATTCGGCCATGGCGCGTTGCTACCCCCAAACGTACTCGGCCATCAGGGGTCAACGCCCTCGCGCCGCCACCTGTGGAGAATGCCGTACAGGTACAAGAGTGCCTGCCTCGGCGTCCTCCTGTTGTCGCCTGCGACAGCCAACTGCATGGCACGCTTGATGTCCTCGACGGCGATCGACCTCAGGAACAAGACGAGTTGACGGTGGTCCGGGCACTCTTTGCGCCAGAGTTTTTCCGCTCCCCACAGGTCGAACCAGTAGTTATAGAGCTCCATGGCCTGAGCTTCCTCGCGCTCCCTTACTTGCCGCCTGACCTCGTTGTACTCGCGCAGTTGCATCTCGCGCTCCAGCAGGAGCACCGTCCGCTCGTGAATGTCGTCATCAGACACTGGCAGTTCGTCCAGGGACGTGGCACCCTTGCCCCTGTTGCACTCGTAGCAGGAGGTTACCAGGTTCTCGATGTCATCTGTGCCCCCCTCGGCAACCGGGACAATGTGATCGACCTCCAGCACCACCTGAGGCGTCGTCCTGCCGCAATACCGGCAGGTGAACTTGTCCCTTTTGAAGACCTCGAACCTGACCTTTGACGGAATCGGCTTTCTTTTCGACATGCCCTCACAACTCCCTCAGTGAGAACTCCCGCTTGACCACGTACCGCGTCCACCACGTGCAGCCCGTCTCCCACGCCGCCAGGCACGCCGAAATGATGGCCGATATCGCCACCACCAGCGGCAGGAAGACCAGAAATATGGCCACTCTCCCGGCTGTCGAGGCCTCGACCCTCTCGAGCATCAGTCCCGCCCCCCAGGCCTTGACCAAACCACGCAGCCGCACTCACAGAGGCGGGCCCGATATGTAGACCCGAAGGGCCCGGCCAAGACCCGCCATTCGTCCAACATCACGCACCGGCCGCACCGCGGGCAGAGGGCGGCCAGCGAATCGATCTCCCACGGCACATGCCTCCACGGGCGGTCGGACGCCGGCAGTGCCAGCCTGCCGTACATGGCCCCGATGGCCCCATCCATGATGCCCACGAGGACCTTCGGCGGCCTAGGCTCGACCAGCCCTGCCGGCGGCCAGGCGTTGTGCTCCCTCACGGCGCCCCACCGCCCGGCGCGGGACGATTCCGGCCCCGCGCTGCGAGCACGCGGTCGGCCGGTCTGCCCCAGAGGTCAACGTGCCACAGGCCGGACCGGGCGCGGTGGATCCACGCCACAGGCACCCGGTGCTCCCGGCACCAGCCTTCCAGCAGCCTGCGGTCCGCGCACACCGCTTTCGTGACACGGCGGACCACCCGGCTGGACCCCCGCTTGAGCGGCCGGCCCCAGGGGAGGCTCACGATTGCCACTCTCTCGCCTTGCTTTGCCCGGGCCACAGCCTTGTGCTCGCCGATCAAGGCCTCACCGCCCCCCCGAGCCACCAGCCGAGGATCACCAGCACCACACACCCGGCCAGCACCACCCACGGCTCCCACCGCGGGACCGGCCGGCCGTACCCGCACCACGGCGGGCCCGGGCGCGGGTCAAACTGCAGGGTCATCCTCAGATGCCTCCTGGTTTGCGCCATCACCAGGGCACGTAACGCCCAGCGCATCGTCGTACCTCGCGTGGATGCTGGTGCTGTCGGGCACGCGGATCAGTACCACGTCGATTTCCGGTGCGGTACACCTGCCCCGCTTGTTGTGGCGGCACTCGGACTTTTCGCAAAGCACCCGGGTCATGCCTCAGCCTCCTCCCCGCCGTGAATCGTCACCGTCGCGGGCTGCTCCTCGGGGGCCAGCGCGTCCGAGACGGCCACCTTCGCCCCGCAGCCTATGCACGTGTACTCCTCAGCCTGCACCCACCGCCCCAAGGAGCCGGGATGCCTGCCGAAGCGCCATGCGTTACCCCGCCATATGCAGACCAGGTTTGCCCCACAGCGCGGGCAAGTCGGTTGCGGCATGCTCACGCCCCCTTCTCCGCCCGCGCAAGGGCGGCGACAACGGCTTCCAAGATCTTGTCAACGGCAAGTTCAATTTCCGCCGTGTACCCGCCATCCCACTTCATTCCAGCATGGCGGACCAGCACCCCAAAGTAGTGGCCCAGGATTTCCTTTGCCTCCTGCGCAGGCGCAGA
>JBFMCJ010000455.1 GCA_040754675.1 Bacillota bacterium | reverse complement strand
AGAACGGGTAGTGGCGGAGGTGTCCCGTGCTGCGGAATACGTCAGCGTTACCGAACTGCAGGCGCAGACGGGGCAGCCCCAGAGGCTGTTTGCCGCGGTCGTGCTCAAAGAGTTGGTTGACAACGCTCTGGATGCGGCGGAGGCGGCGAGGGTGTCCCCGCGCGTGGATATCCGGGTGGTGCGCGGTGATCCCCTGCTGGTGGCTGTGCGCGACAACGGCCCTGGCTTGGAGCCGGAGGTCTTGCGGCGTGTTCTTGACTTCGGCGTGCGGGTGAGCGACAAGGTGGTCTACCGGGCTCCGACCCGGGGCCTCCAGGGTAATGCGCTGAAGACGGTGCTGGGGATTCCCTTCGCGCTGGGTTGTGCCGAGCCGGTGGTGGTGGAGGCATGTGGCGTGCGTCACCTGATCCGGGTTCGGGCTGACCCGGTCGGGAGGGTGAAGGTGGAGCACGCCGAGGAAGCGTGCGATCTGGCGGAAGGCACGCTGGTGGAGGTTCCGGTACCCGCGGCGGGTCAGGAGTTTTGGCCGCGTGAGTGGGGCAGGGCGTTTGCGGTGTTCAACCCGCACGCTTGGTTAAAAATCCGGGTTGCGGACGGAGGTGGCAGCCTGCGGTCAGCATCACCGGTCGGGGCGGCGCGGGAAGAATTTCACGAGCCGACGGTCGAGTTCCCCGGTGGCTGGCGCAAGTTCCTCCCGCGCGACCTGACCTCACCCCACTGGTACGACCTGGAGTCCTTTGCGCGGCTGGTGTTTGCCCACGTGCGGGCGATCGAGGAGGAACGCTCCAGGGACATGACGCTGCGGGAGTTCGTGCGCCAGTTCCGCGGGCTGACGGCGGCCGGCCGTGCCAGGGCGGTGTGCGATGCGGTGCCGGGGATACGGCATATCAGTGACTTCGAAGGCCGGCCCGAGGCGGTGGAGCTGCTGTTTCGGGCCATGTGCGAGCACGCGCCTGCTCCCTCACCGGAGGTGCTGGGGTGCTGCGGTGAGGGGCACTTCCGTGCGCTGTTCACCCGTTGGTACGGGGGTGCTGGGCGGTTTTGGTACCGGCGCGCGACCGGGTGTGCGGGCGGGGTCCCGTACGTGGTCGAGGCGGCGCTCGCTGAGACCCGGGCTGAGGGGGAGAAGGTCTTTGCCGGGATAAACTTCAGCCCTGCGTACGGGGATCCTCTGGCGGGCACCCTGCTGCCAGGGCCGAAGTTCAGCGCCTACGGGGTGCAGGGGTTTGTCTCGGAGGCCCTGGAGCCTGGTTGGCAGTGGCGGTTGGGTGGAGTGGCAGTGGCATTCCACCTGGTGTGTCCGGTGGTGGCGTTTCTGGACCGGGCCAAGGCGAGGCTTCACGTTCCCGAGCAGGTGGCCCGGGATGCGGCCGGGGCGCTGTGGGCGGTCTGCGGGACGCTTCACAGGGAGGGTGAGCGGTACCGGCGCCGGGCTGTACGGTGGGAGAAGGAGGCCCGTGCTGGGCAAAAGGTTGGCCGGGGGTGGACACTGAAGGAGGCTGTGTTTGCCGTGCTGGAGGAGGCGGTGGAGAAGGCGACGGGTGGCGGACGCTACCCGGTGTCGGCGCGGACCCTGTACTACCAGGTGCGGGCGCTGATCCAGGAGCACACATCTGGGGAGCTGGACTACAACTACTTCTCGCAGCAGCTTCTCCTGGAGTATCAGGAGCGATTTGGGGAGATAAAGGGGCTGTACTACGACCCGCGCGGGCACCTTTACGAACCGCACACCAACGTGGTGGTGCCCCTGGGCACCAGGGAGGTGGGGGCCTACGACTTTCCGGAGTGGGTGTTCGACAAGGTGCTGTACGTCGAGAAGAAGGGCCTGTGGCCGGTGCTTGAGGCGGCGAGGCTGGGCGAGCGGTACGACATGGCGATCGTGGCTGCGGAGGGCTACGCGACGGAGGCGGCGAGGGTGCTGTTCCAGCGGGCGGAGAGAGACAGGGAGTGCCGGTTGTTCGTGCTTCACGACGCGGACCCGTACGGGTACAACATCGCGCGGACTCTCAGGGAGCAAACCCGGCGGATGCGCGGGTATCACGTTGACGTGATTGACCTCGGGCTGAGGCTGGACGAGGCCCTGGCCATGGGGTTGCAGGTGGAGGAGTTCACGCGGCAGCAGGCGCTTCCCCAGGGGGTGGAGGAGACTCTGAGCCAGGTTGAGAGGGAGTATTTCGTCGGGCGGAAAGAGGGGAAAGTGTGGGTGTGCCGGCGTGTCGAGCTGAACGCCATGACCGGGCCGCAGCTTGTTGGCTACGTCGAGGCTAAACTGGCCGAGTGCGGCGCGGCCGGGAAGGTGCTGCCGCCGCCGGAAGTGGTCGCGGCGGAAGCGGAGGCGGCATACCTCAGGGACCTCGAGGCACTCGCTGAGCGGCAGGTGGCCGAACTGCTTGACGTGCCCGGCTTGGTGCGCCGGGCTCTCGAGCTTGCGGGCCGGCCGGATTTCGGTTCGCTGCATGCGGGGCTTTCCGGTGTCCTGGCATGTATGCCGGCTCAGAGCTGGCGCGAGATGGTGAGGAAGTGGATGCGCGAGGAGGCAGGGCGTGCCCTTGAGCGCGTGGACTGGGCCAGGGTGCTCGGTTCGGCCTGGCGCGGGCCGGGTGACGCGTGAGCGGAAGGCCGGCTCCGCCTGGCGTGAGCGCGGGCCCAGGGCTAGCCCGGGGCGCGTCAGCCGCCATGGTGGTCCTGTGAGATGCCGTCGAACTCGAGGGTGACGGCCTGGCCGGGGCCCAGGGCCACGCGCACGCGGGAGAAGCAGAGCCGGACCAGGTCCGCCCGATCGTGGGGGTTGCCGGTGGTTGGGGGCGCCCCCGGGGCTTTTGCCTTCTCCCGGGCCTCGAGGGCGCGGGCGGGCCCGGGCACGGGCAGGTCGGCCCTGGCGAGCACGAAGTAAGCCAGGTAGTTCCAGCACCGTGCCAGGGCGGGGTCCTTGCGGAGGTCGAGGGCGCACTTGGGCGTGGAGTACTGCAGCCTGAGGAAGGGTCCCGGGGTGAGGTCCTCGCGGCTGGCCCGGCCCGCACCCAGGATCTGGCGCACGCGGGCGATTTCCTGTGCCGCTTCGGCGGCCAGGCGGTTCGCCACCTGCGGCGTCGCGGTCAACGCGGCCAGGGCGCGGTCCTGCTCCTCGGCCTCGAGGAGCCGCTCCGCGGGGACGCCCACCATGCGCGCGTACGCCCGCAGGGTTTCGGGAGCCGGGTAGTTGCGCCCGTGCTCCAGGTCCACGAGCGCGGGCTGGGAGATGCCCAGCTCCCTCGCGTAGGCGCGCATGGGGAGCCGGCGGGCGTG
>JBFMCJ010000454.1 GCA_040754675.1 Bacillota bacterium | reverse complement strand
CGCCTCCTCCGCAGGAAATTCTCGGTTGGGGACTACTTGGGCAATACGGGATGGGCGATTTGTGGAAGCAAGGGGGGTAGGCAGCTCATGAAGGATCTGCGCATCGGGTTTGACGTGGGAGGAACTTTCACCGACGGCGTGGTAGTACGCGGCCGGCAGGTGATAGCTAAGACTAAGTCTATCACCACCGAGGACGTCACCACCGGCATCATCAATGCTCTAGACAAGCTACTGGCCCAGCCGGGTGTGGAGGCTAGCCGCATTGCCATGGTGTCCCTGGGCACCACGCATACGACCAATGCGATCATCGAGCGGCGGGGGTTGGATAGGGTCGCGATCTTCCGGCTCGGGGCGCCGGCTACCACGGCGATTCCTCCTCTCACGGGCTGGCCTGAGGACCTGAAGGAGGCCATTGGGGGCAGCGGTAACGTTCACGTCATCAGGGGTGGGTCCGAGTACGACGGGCGGGACATCGTGCCTCTGGACGAGATGGCCATCAAGAAGGCCTGCGTTGCCATGAGGGGCAAGGTGAGCGCGATCGCCATCACCGGGGTGTTCTCGCCGATGAAGGCCGACCACGAGGAGCGGGCGCGGGAGATCGTCCTCAACGAACTGGGGGACGGTGTCCACGTTACCCTCTCCCATCGTATAGCGTCGCTTTCTCTGCTGGAGCGTGAGAACTCGACCATCCTCAACGCCTCCGTTATCAGCTGCATGCGCCGGGCCGTCGACGCGGTGAAGAAGGCCATGAAGCAAAAAGGTATCGACGCAGCGCTCTTTATCGTTCAGAACGATGGGAGTGTGATGTCCGCGGATTACGCTGTCGACTACCCGATCTTCACAGTGGCCTCGGGCCCCGCGGCCAGCGTACGGGGCGCGGTGTTCCTATCCGGGATCGTGGACGGTGCGGTGGTGGATGTGGGGGGTACCTCCACGGATGTTGCGTACATCGTCGACGGGTTTCCCAGGGAGTCCTCCATCACGGTGAATATAGGCGGCGTGAAGACCAACATCCGGTGCCCGGACCTGATGTCCATCGCGCTTGGCGGCGGCACCATCGTGAAGACGCGGGGCGAGACCGTGTACGGGTTAGGGCCGGAGAGCGTCGGGTACAACTTGGTGCGGCTGGGTAAGTCTTACGGCGGACCCGTGCTTACCGTGCACGACGTGGCGGTGGCGGTCGGGCGGCTCAGTCAGCGCCTGGATATCTTCGAGAGCGACTTCGTCACTCACCCCGAGAAAGTACAGGCCCTTTCTCCCCGCACCGTGGAGCAGGCGTACTCCCTCGTCAAGTCCACCCTGGAAACCGCCATAGACCAAATGAAGACGGCACGCGGCGACATCCCGGCCATCCTAATTGGTGGCGGCGCGCTGGTAGTGCCTACGGAGCTCGATGGTGTGAGCGAAGTCGTGATCCCCGACCACTTCGAAGTGGGGGGAGCGGTGGGGACGACCATTGCCGAGATCGGTGCCTACGCCGAGGGTGTCGTCGACCTCGAGCGGGAGGACCGCAACAATGCCATCGAGGCCGTAACGGAGAAGGCCAAGGACAACGCGGCCATGGCGGGGGCCGTCCGCGAGACGGTTGAGGTCGTTGACGTCGAGGAGATCCCGTTCACTTACATGCCCGGCAAGCGGGAGAAGATCAGGGTGCGCGTCAAGGGACGCGCGACTGTGTGATCATCCATGTGATGGGGAAGGGGGGAGCACTGCCGACGGGCGGTGCGCAGGGGCATGGGAGCACTGGATACTGTCAAGGCGTGGGGCGCTAGGAAGTATCAGCTCATCGACAAGCAAGCCATCAAGGAGATCACCTTGGGGGCTTCCATCTTGGCCACGGGAGGCGGAGGCGACCCCGAGATAGGTCTCCTTTGGTCGTACAAGGTGCTTGACGAAGGCAAGGAAATGGTCATGGTCGACCCGGTGGACGTCCCTGATGACGTCCTGGTGGCGAGCCCGGCGTGCCTGGGGGCGGCGCTGGTGCTCACGGAAAAGCCTCCGTCCGGTGACGTGCTCAACGTTGCCTTGGAGAGGCTGCAGCGTTACCTGGGGCAGAGATTGGAGGCCACCATCCCCATCGAGTGCGGAGGTGTGAATTCCCCCGTCGCTTACGCCGCGGCTGCGGAACTCGGCGTGCCCGTGATCGACGTGGACGGCATGAACCGCGCTTTCCCCGAGCTCCAGATGACGTCCTGGGTGGCGTTGGGTGTGCATGCATCGCCGGTTGCATCCGCCGACGACCGGGGTAACGTAACGATTATCGACACGGGGGAGGACGACCGGCTGGCTGAAACCATATGCCGGCGGGCTGCCATGGCGTACGGCGGGATTTCCTGGATCGCATCGTACCCGATGCGCGGCTTGCAGGTGAAGGAGACGTCCATCCTGAACTCGCAGTCCATCGCCTGGGAGGTGGGCAAGGCAGTGTACAGGGCGCGGCGAGAGCACCTCGACCCGGTGGAGGAGGTGCTCAGGGCCCTGAAGGCTGCTCGCGGGGTGGAAGGGTACCGGGTGTTCCGGGGGAAGATTGTGGACATCAATCGCGAGTTCGGCGGGGAGAGCACGAAGGGGTTCACGCTCGGCCGTGTAACCATGGAGGGCATCGACGACTTCCGGGGAAGCTTCGCCGAGCTCGACTTCCAGAATGAGTGGCTCATCCTGCGGGTGGACGGGAAGATCAGGTGCCTTCCTCCGGACCTGATCGCCATCCTTGATTCGGAGACGGGAGAACCGATCCGGACCGACGTGATGAGGTACGGATACCGCGGTACCATCGTCGTACTGCCTGCTCATGAGAGGATGCGGCTTCCCGCGGGAATTGAGCGGTTCTTTGGCCCGCGCTGTTTCGGGTATGATGTCGACTACGTTCCCGTGGAGGAGCTGGTCAACCGGTGAGCGGGCCGCGGCGGTGACTATGGAAAAGGGGGGACGATGGCATGCCCGGTGAAGCGGCGGCACTGCTCGCCCGTGACGAGCGTTACCGCAATCTCCTGCGGGTGCTGCTGGAGCGTCCGTATACCGAGAGGAAGAACCTGCCGTCCCGTTGTGGCCTGCCGGCTGAGGTGGTCGAAGAACTTCTACCCCCTGCGTTGGAAAGCTGGGTGATCATCGAGCTTGCCAGCCAAGCCGACTCGAGCCTTGAGTCGCGCGTACCCAAGCGCGTTTACATTATCAACCCCGAGCTGGAGGACGAGGTCAGGAAAGCCCTGGAGGGCCGGTGACAGCGTGAAGACAGAGGAATTCGTAAACAGAGTGCACCGGCTGGGAGAACTGGTTGACCGGCTGGG
>JBFMCJ010000453.1 GCA_040754675.1 Bacillota bacterium | reverse complement strand
AGGCGGCGGGCCACCCAGGAAGCGTTCCAATTCATTCGTCAAAGTTCTCAACAATCACAGCCTTCTTTCAAATGGCAGGAGGCCGCCGTCGTACCCCGAACGTTTGCCTTATACGTTTAGAACCGTAGACACAGGGGCGGCGCCGCCGCGCGGCGGCACCCGCCGGGAAGGGGGACGGACATGCGCAGGAACTGTTTGGGTCGGCCTGGGTTGCTGGCAGTGGTGGCGGCGGTAGTGGCTGTGAGCGTATCCTGGGCGGCGTTCGCCGAAGGGCAGCCGGCGGGGCCGGCGTTCAACCAGGCCAACCTGGGCAAGATCAAACTGCCGCCGGGCTTCAAGATCAGCGTCTTCGCCCAGGTGCCCCGGGCCCGCTCGATGGCCGTCGGCGAGCCCATGGGAGTTGTCTTCGTGGGCACCCGCTACGACAAGGTGTACGCCGTCGTGGACCGGAACAAGGACGGGATCGGCGACGAGGTGATCGCCATCGCCAGCGACCTGAAGGTGCCCAACGGGATTGCGTTCAAGGGCGGCGTGCTCTACGTCGCCGAGCAGCACCGGATCATCCGCTTCTTCGCCCCGGAGTTTGACATCGAGCGCCAGTTCCCGCCCGAGGTCATCTTCGAGAACCTGCCCGACAAGTTCGCCCACGGCTGGCGCTACGCCGCCGTCGGCCCGGACGACAGGCTCTACGTGGCGGTGGGCATCCCCTGCAACATCTGCGACCCGCAGGGCATCGAGGGCACCATCATCCGCATGGACCTCGATGGCAAGAACATGGAGGTCTACGCCTCCGGCGTTCGCAACTCCGTGGGCATGGACTGGCACCCGGTGACCGGGGAGATGTTCTTCACGAACAACGGCGCCGACGGTCTGGGGGACGATGTGCCGCCCGACACGCTGCTTCAAGCGCCCAGGGCCGGGCTCTATTTCGGCTTCCCGTACGTGCCCACCGCCGGCGGCGAGACGCCGACGCCCGGGTACGAGGGCAAGAGCCCGCCGCAGCCGGTTGCCCGGGCGGCCCTGAACTTCCAGGCCCACGTGGCGCCGCTAGGTATCCACTTTTACCGGGGCAGCATGTTCCCGGAAGAGTACCGCAACTCTGCCTTTGTGGCGCTTCACGGCTCCTGGAACCGCTCGGTGCCGGTGGGGTACGAGGTGCTACGAATCAAGTTCGACCAGGAGGGCCAGCCGGTGTCACAGGAGGTGTTTGCGACCGGGTGGCTCCAGGGGCGGTCGGCCTGGGGTAGGCCCGTGGACATCAAGGAGCTGCCCGACGGCTCGCTTCTGGTCTCGGACGACTTCGCCGGGGTGATCTACCGCATCACGTACGAGGGCAGGTAGTCAGCAGCCCGGCCAGAGCGGGACGCCATTCCCGGCGACACCCACAGGCCCCTTCGCCCTTGGCTGCGCCCTTAACGGGGCAGCCGGATCTGCCCTTCCTGGTGACTGATGGCCCGGATGTTGATGTGGGGCGGCGGCGTCACAGGGATGCCCGCTTCGCACCGTAGCAAAGTGAAGAGGCTTGGCAGCGTCGTCACGGTTAGAAGCAAACACAGCGCGGTTGGGTTCACCCTTTACGCTGCACTGAGGGAAAGGAGGCGACGCACGTGGAACCGGCGAGGACTACGCGCGGGGCCCTCCTGCGGCGGCTCCTGCACCGCAAGGAGGGGATGAGCATCGACGAACTCGCCGCCTCCCTTGGCATCAGCCGCGGTACGGTTCAGCAGCACCTGGCGCTTCTCGAACGCGAAGGCCTGGTCAAGGTAACCGTCCGGCGCCGTTCGGCGGGCCGCCCCAGCCGGGTCTTCCGGCTCACGGACGCGGGGTACGAGAGCTTCCCCCGCCGCTACGACCTGCTTTCGACCCGCACGCTGCAAGCGATGCGGGAGATGGTGGGAGAAGAAGGGCTGGACCGGCTCTTCGAGAGCGTCGCCGGAAGCCTCGGGGAGGAACTCCTGCCCCGCGTGCACGCCGCGCCGCCCTCGCGCCGCGTCGAGGCCGTCATCGCCATCATGAACGAGCTTGGCTACGACGCCGAAGCCTGTGACGACGGCCAGACCATCCAGGCGGTGAACTGCATCTACCATCACCTGGCCTCCGAGACGCGGGCGGTGTGCCGGTTCGACGTGCGGCTGCTGTCCCGGCTCCTCGGAACCGGTATAAAGCACGTCGCCTGCATGGCTGCCGGCGATCCCCGCTGCCTGTTCCGCATAGCCGGCCCTCAAGAACCCATGGCATCCCCCTCCGGCAAGTCCGGAGCCGTCCCTGACCAAGGAAAGGCCCTGCGTTAGGTTGGGCCCGGCCGAGGACAAGCGCGCGGACGTCTGCGAGAAGGCCGGGCCGGCTGGCTGGCGGTGTTCCTGGCATGGCCAGGAGATGCAGGGCTTTGCGCCGTGGTGGCCGAAGCAGAGCCATTGCAGGCTGCGCGGTTGTGGTCCTCAAAACGGACGCTCGCACGTACCGTTGAAGGAGGCGGCACCATCTCGGCGGGAGAGAGCCTGCCTGGCATCGGGGCGACGCCCGAGCGCCCCAGGGTCGTCAGCGTTAGCCGGCGCACCGACGTGCCGGCCTTTTACTCCCGCTGGTTCATGAACCGGGTGAGGGCCGGCTTTTGCGAGTGGGTGAACCCGTTCGGGGGCCGCCTTCAGCGGGTGTCACTGCGCCCACAGGACGTGGCCGCCTTCGTCTTCTGGACGCGTAACCCGTCGGCGCTCTTCCCGTATCTGCGGGACCTCGAGCGGCGGGGCTTCTCGTTTTACTTCCACTTCACCATCAACGCCTACCCGCCGGCCCTGGAGCCGAGCAACCCGCCGCCACGGCTTTCCATCGAGCGCTTTCGCGCCCTGTCGGATCGAGTCGGCCCGGAGCGCGTCTTCTGGCGCTTCGATCCGATTCTGGTAGGGGAGGCGGGCGGCGTCGAGATGGACTTCGAGTACCATTGCCGGCGGTTCGAGAAGCTCGCAAAGGCCCTGTCCGGTTACACCCGGCGCTGCTACGTCTCGTTCGTCAGCCTGTACCGCAAGACCCGGTATAACCTGGAGAAGGTGTCTTCACGGCTTGGAAAGGGCAGCGCAGGGCCGGCCGGGCTCCCGGTGGAGGAGCGGCGCCGGCTGGCGGGGGAACTCGCTGCCATCGGCGCGGGGTTCGGCATGACGCTTTACAGTTGCTGTGACGACGCCCTCGTTGGGGCAGGCACAGCCCCTGCGCAGGGGGGCGTGCAGAAGGCGCGGTGTGTGGACCCGGACGTGATCCGGCGGCTTCGCCCGGACGTGCCGTTCGTGCTGCGCCCGCGGCCCACCCGCGACCAGT
>JBFMCJ010000452.1 GCA_040754675.1 Bacillota bacterium | reverse complement strand
CTACCATCGGCCGCAGCGCGGCTCCCTCGCATTCCACCACGTCCGCGGCCTTGCCGAGCAGGACCACAGCGAAACCGGCGGCGTTCAGGATCGTTGGCACCTGCTGCTGCACATCGACCCCCAGGCCAAGGTGCCTGACCATGTAGTTCTCGTCGTAAACCCCGAGTCCTGGCGTATCGATCCCCTGTTGGCCGCCACGCCTGACTGCATGACGCAGGATACCTTCACGATCGTACCCCCTGCCCCCGACTACGATCACTCTGCTCACTTGGACGGCGCTGCGCACTATCTTCCCGATAGCCACCAGGCGCTCGAAGGGAATGAAGTCCAGCGACCCTGTGACGTTAATGTTTTGACCGGGGTCGGCCTCCATGTTATCGGCCACCACGACTTGGCCCTCAACGAGGACAGCAGACTCGAGGCCAGGCGCGTAGCATGCGTCCAGACCGGCCGCATGGAGGGCCGCAAGTACCGCTGGGCCAACGTCCCGCATCAGCTGACGGCTGGCAGGGAATGGTCTAGTCCCCATGAGTTCCTGGTGACCCATGTAGGTATCAGCGCCCTCATGAGCCAGGGCACAACGTCCGTAACTCGACCCAGACAGCCGATGACTCCCCCGAGGGGCCTTCAGGCCAGCCGCCGACCACAGGCCGAGGGAGGCCAAGCTGGGCAGGGAGAGTTCCGGGTATTGATCCCACACAGTCAGGAGAGTGTTGGCTCCCTGGTCTTGTGGACGGACCTCCGGCACATCCTTCATCGCTCCGATGCCGAAGCCATCAATAATCAGAAGCACTGCGCGCCTGCCCATTGCCGCCACACCTTTCTGATTCCCACTTCCCGAGCAACCCGGGAATGGCTTCCTTGCCGAAGGGGTATCCCTCGCTATCCAGAGGATTGCCGAGATGGTTGAAGAGACCCATGAGCGCTGGCGTACCCTTTTGCACGCCGGCGACCACTGCCACGGTTGCATTGCCCACGAACACCTGGGCCCGGAAAGCGTAGATCACCGTATCGCCGACTGCGACAGAAGTCCCTGGCAAGAGCTGCAACTCCCCGGTATAGTCGATATTCTCCGGAACCACCGGACGAGCAGGCAGAACAGTCTTCATAAGGTCATCGAAGGTCGAGCCCACCAATGCCTCTTTAACCCTTCCCCGGCGGTAGAACCCCCCGCCGAACACGAAGACGCGCTCTTCCAACAGGTGTGAGACCTCGGTCACATAGACCATGGCTGGAAGCTCGGGCTCGTCGCGGTAGGCGTGTAAAGGCGTATGCCCGGTGAAGGAACTTCCGGGCTCTGCGTGCGTGGCTCCGGCCTCCGCCAGCATGGCAAAGGTGCTCGCTGTACTCAGGCCGGGGGCGTTGATCTGTAGGATAGCCAAACCCAGCTTGTCCTGTAACGTCTTCCCCGCCCGCACGATCGTTGGCAGATTCGGCGTGGGCCTCACCCGGTTTTTCTGGTAGTCATAGAGCAGGCACGGGTGGGAGGTAACACCGACCAGCCTTACCCCAGGTAGCCTTTGAATCTCCACAGCGGCATCGAGAAGCTCGGACTCGTCGACACCCCCTTCCTGTGCAGGATAGAAGAAGTCACCCACCGAGCGTACCCGCAGCAGGAGATCCTGGTGAAGTCCGAGTTCTTGGCAGGCAATCGACACTTGGCGGGCCTTAGCCACGCTGAAGACGGTAAGCACCTCTGGCCTCATTTCCAGTACCCGTCTAACCTCGATGGTCGGGACCTGCACCAAGTGTCCCACGTGACCGATCTCTATCCGATGCCTAGCGAGGACCTTCGCTTCCTCGGTGTCCACCGCCACCGCTTTAGGAATCCCACGCCTAGCAATCTCTCCCATGACCAGGGGATTCCGCCCAAACTGCTTGGTCATGGCGTATAACGAAAGTCCAGCCTCGTTGGACGCCTTCTTGATGACCCCAGCGTTGGCGCTCACAGCGTCCAGGTCGATCACGTATGTGTTAGGTGGGATGACGCCAGCCTGGTGGAATCTGAAAGCAGCCTCAACCAGCTTCGGGTTACGCCGCAGAGTTGCCCTTAAGAACACACTTATCGCTTCCCTCCTGTTTAGTGCGTCGCTTCTGCCAGGACCTTGTTCAGGATTCTGATCACCGTATCCGCCCCAGCCCGCATGGGATTCACCCTGATGGTGGTCTGGCCCAGGGAGGGATTCTCCGTCAAGAAGGTGGCCGAGACACGATAGAACATAGGGGCGACTTCGTAGCGAGACTCGGAACCGACCGGATATGGTGCCGCGCCGTACCTCCAGGCGTACTCCAGTACCTTCTCGGCTACGGGTTCGGTGAACTGGACCAGGACGATCCGTTCCTCGGCATTGGCCGCGCATGCCTGAGCCACTCCCGGCACCTCCCCAGCGTTTAGGCGCCTTACGGTTTCTTTCACCACCTCACCTTGAACCGCCTGAATGACCGGGACAAAGACCAAGGAACGTAGTGCCTCCATCGCCTCGGGCCCCTGAACTTGGCTCCCCCCAGAGTAATTGATCGCCCTGATCTTGTCTATCAGGACCTTCCGTCCGATCACGCATCCGACCCCTTCCGGACCCAGGAGCTTGAAGAGCGAGAAGGTCGAGATGTCTGCGCCTAGTTGGCAACCGAGCCGGGGCACCTTGAACGCTGCGTAGTTCTCGTCGACGGCAACGATTGTCCCCGGCGCCCTCTCCTTTATCGCCTCTATGACTTGTCGCACATCGTAGGAGTCCGCGAAACGCTGCCTGGTGTGTTGAATGAGCGCCAACTTCGGCTGGGTTTCCTCCACCACCGCCCGAACCTTCTGCAGGTCATTCAGGTCGGCGCGGACCACTGTCAAACTCATCGCCTTGATGGTGGTTTCGGTCGTAGGGTACACGGGCGCCTCATGCACGAGCAGCGTCTCCCCCGGGGCGAGCAACGACATAAGCAGCATCCTCATACCGCCCGTACCGGCGCCGCGGACTAGGATGGCCTCTTCGCTCTCGAAGAAGCGGGCGAGCACATGTTCTACTTTCGCCGTGTAAGCTGGTCGACCCAAACCTGGAACGATCCCGTAATCGCCGGCGTTTAGAATCTCTTTACCATTGAACTCCTGCTGGATTAGGTCAACCAGCCGGAATTGCATCCTCTTAGCTTCCTCCAGGCCCATTGTCTTCAGAGGGTAAGTCCTCATTCGGTTCACTCCTCTTCTTGCATCCCTGCCACTCGACGGGAAGCAGAAGCTGGAGAGATCGAGACAAGGTACATCGCCAGGTAGGCAACCTCAGGTGGAGGCACCACAACCCCCAGAGATTCCTCGGCCACCTTCGCTATCTCC
>JBFMCJ010000451.1 GCA_040754675.1 Bacillota bacterium | reverse complement strand
AGCCCCGGCCCCCCGACTCCGTCCCAACGCAGCGCCTGCGCCCCGATGCCGGGCCGGACCGCGGCGCGCACGCCCCCATCCCGCGCTGCACCGGGGCGCCCACGCTCCGATCCCCCGCTGCACCGCGGCGCCCACGCCTCCATCTCCCGCCCGACCGGGGCGCCCACGCCCCAATTGACTCGCACCCCGGAGCCGGGCGGCTACGCTGGCCGCTGGTATCAACTATCTGCGGCAGAATGTGGCGTCATGCGACACGGGGTGTCTTGATTGAGATGCCGGGTTGTATTACCGCCCGAACCGGTAGGACTGGAGGGTGTCGGTCCAACGACGGGGTTCCTCTATCTGGTGGCCCAGGCGACCGGGGGAAGCTGGGTTGCCGAGCTCGCCAGAATTGCGGGTATGGACCGGTGCTGCCTGGGCGGGGTGCGGGGGGAACTGGCGCGCGCTGGTTGGACGAAGCCCGTCCGTTGCGGGACGAGAGACAATCCCGTTCCCGTGTGTCCTGCGGAAGTCCAGGAACGGTAGGTCGAGCGGTTGTGCAAGCTGGCGGCCATGTCCCCGTTCAAGGGGGAATGCCTGATGAAGTGCTGGCTTGACCTCCTGGTGGCGGGCGACGACTTCGTGGATAACGCCAGGCCAGCGTTTCTCGGCAACCCCCTGTCCAGAGACCCCCTCGAGTTCGATCGGTATTACCTCGACGGCGTGCGGTTCGAGTTCAACGGCCCCAGCACTACGGCCCCACTGCGTCGTTCCCGGACGAGCAGGCGTTTCGGCAGGTGCGAGCCAGGGATCTCTTGAGGGTAGAGCTGAGCCGGGAGAAAGGGATCCCACTCTGCTGCTGCAGACTCACTTGGGCAAGATAGGGCATGCGGTTGACGGGCTTGCGAGGGAAATGGGAAACGTTGCCCAAATCCTCAGGGCCTACAAGCGGTGACACTCACGGTCAATTGGGGATTTGTCGTGCTATGAAGGTGAGGTCCTCGCGTCCGCGTCGCGTAGACACTGATGCGGGGTACCTTGGCCAGGGGAGCCGTACAGGTGATAGCTTCATCCTAATCTGTCCGATATCAGATGGGGGTGGTGCAAATGTCCGGTGGGGGAGTCAGGCCCCCAGAACCTGAACCGCCCCATGAGCCCTGTGCACGGTCCTACTCCGACCCACTGATTGAGATTCCCGCCGATGCACACGGGCAGATCAGGGCACTTGTGGTGGGGTCTGAAGTAGACATCGCGCCCCATCCCGAGCGGTATGTCGTACAAGTCCATCGTGAGGGCGTGCTCATAGGGATTCTTGCCAACAGAGAACTCTATTTTTGCCTTGGTAGGTGGCGTTACAGCGCATCGATCCACCACGTGAGGCTGGACGAGCGAAACCTGAGCAACAGTGAAATCTGGATTCGGAGCGTGCGTCATGGTTGACGTCCTTGTCCTCAATGACGCCGCCCGCGATCACATCTGCGGCGGCTGGAGGCCAGGGGGTGCATGGTACTCGCTCAATGCCCTTTCTGGCCTCAAGGTCCCCCACGGCTTCGTGGCTAGGGGGAGCCCGGATGACCTGTCGGCGCTCCAGCAGTTGCCGGGCCACCAGGGCGGCCTGCAGCTGCCGCGACCGCGCAGCGTTGAGTACGTGGTCCTCAACGCGGAGGAACTCTTCCAGCAATGCACAATCAAATGCCATGAATACGGAGCGTTTACCGACAGGGAGTTCGAACAGACTGCTTCATTCCTATTGGGTTCCCGGGCGCGGGGGGTCCTCGTGTATCCCGAATATATCGACTTTCTGCCATACCTGGGGGCCGCCGAGCTTATCGCTGTCGATCTCCAATACCTGCCGCCCGAGCGGCGCGAAGCAGCGCTTGAACGGGCTACTGTCGCGTTTGGAAGCGAGGGGCTGTTCAAGCAAGACCGTGGTTTGGTGGATCGCCTTGTGGACTGGGCCGCGAGTAGGCCTGATCGCATCTTTGTACACCGATTCGGGCCGGGCGGCAGCCGAATATTCACCGGCGGTAAGATCTTCGAGATCTGCGCTTTCGACATAGCCCTGCGCGACTCCGTTGGGGCCGGCGACGTGTACAACGCCGCCTTTCTCGCAGCCAGGATCCAGGGGTTCCCGTTCGACGAGTGCGGCGAGGTGGCTGCGGCCGCCGCAGCGCTGCAGTGTGACCGCTACGCCCACGGGATCACTGAGGACGCCATTAGGCACATCCGGGCGGACGCGCCCCGGACGTTCTGTCCGCCCGAAGTTCGAGCCCGGTGCAAAGTATACCTGGCGGGTCCCTTCTTCGACGAGGGCCAGGTGTGGGTGATCGATAGGATCCAGCGCCTGTTGAGCCACCACGGGTTCCAGGTGTTCAGTCCCATGCACGACGCGGGCGTTGCGGGGGAGGAGTCTTCAGACGAAGCGATCTTCTCGACTGACGTCGCAGCCTTGAGCGAGAGTGATATGGTCCTGGCAGTCCTGGATGGCGAAGACCCTGGAACCATGTGGGAGTGCGGATACGCCTACGCCAGGGGCAAACCGGTCCTTGCCTACTGCACGGGGCAACTAAGCGGCTTGAATCTTATCACTAGGACGGCTATAGGGCCGCCCGTGGCGTCTAATCTACGACAGTTGCTGTTGGGGGCCATGAAAATGTGCTCAAAGCTATGCGGGTAGTTGTGCTGTTCAGTGGGGGCGTCGATTCGGCGGTAACAGCAGGATTGCTTGCGAGGGAGGGTGCCGAGGTCCATCTGCTTTTCGTGAACTACGGCCAGCGGGCGGCTCCCGGCGAGGAACGGTGTGCACATGTGCTGGCAGACTACATGGCTCTACCTTTGACGTGCGTTGATGTCGCCGGCCTTGCCTGCCTGGGCCAGGGCTCCCTTTTTGCGTCGCACCCTGGCCCCGGCGATGGGCCGGGAGAGACGTATTTCCCACACCGCAACCTGTTGCTGCTGACCATCGGTGCACAGTTCGCCCGACGTTTAGACTGCAATGCTTTGGCAGTCGGATTCATCAAGCCGCAGGGTTCGTACTACCCGGATACGACTCCCGAGTTCTTACGTAGGGTAAGGCACGTACTGACCCTCGAGTCCGCGAGCATCCAACTCTTGGCCCCGCTTATCGAATACGACAAAACCGCGGTTGTAAGGTTGGCGGAATACCTGGGCGTACCCTGGCGCCTTGCCCACTCCTGTGACCTCAGCGCCACGGGTCGATGCGGGAAGTGCCCAAGTTGCCTTGACCTGGAGTATGCCATCCGGGGGGTTGGCGAATGACGCATCCGATTCCATTGGATCTCTTCGCACGCGTGGCCTGGGCCTTTGCCGAGTGCTATTACGGGGA
>JBFMCJ010000450.1 GCA_040754675.1 Bacillota bacterium | reverse complement strand
CGTCCCACGGGATCAGCAGGAAGCCAATGAAAATGAGCTGCCACAGCTGGAAGGATGCCTCGACGCGCTTGTAGAGCAGCGCCAGGCCGCCCATGACCACCCCAAAGGCTGCGCCCTGCACGATGAGCAGCACCAACGTGACTGCCACGTCGAAGATCGGAATGTGCAACGGCTGGCACGTGACGACCACCGCAACGAGAAGGACCAGGGCCACGATCACCAGGTTGGACACGTTGGCGGCAACCGTCTCGGGACGTGACCCAGCCCCCAGGGGGACAGGGCCTGCTGTTCTAAGTCTAAGTCCCTTCGCCGGCACCCTGGGTGATCCGCTCCGTGAAGTCCTGAAAGGCAGCCAGCATCGCAAGCCAACTGATGAACCCCACGACCAGAGCACCTCGGGTCTGCCCCAGTTGAAACCCGGCCGGTACGAGGCTGATCCCGTAGAACAGGAGAAGGAACAAGAGAAAGACCGTAATCAAGCCTGCAACGAGGTTGAACGGATACCGGCGGAGCGATACCCAGACTCGCAGGAAACCTGCCCCAGCAGCCGCCATCCGCTGTAAGAGGTGGCCGGCGCACCGTGCTGCGCAGAGACAGCCCCAGGCCCTCGTTCACTCATGCGGCTCGCCCTCCTCCTCGGTGCACTTGTTTCTGCCAACGAGGGCGCGCTGCATGCAGGGGTCGCCTCGAATGAGCCGAAGGTAGGCCTGCCGCAGGTCCGGCTGGTCCCGCGCTATCTAGTCGATGACAAAACCGCTTTGCCGCACCACGTCGAGGTAGTCAAAGAGCTGCTCGGGGTCGGCCAGGTCCAACTCAAGCGCCCACCGGTCGCCCTCTTGTCTGGCCGGAGCCGCAAGCGCGGCCTCCAACGCCGCCGGGAGCGGCCTGGACGGGCTGCCCACCCGGTGGCCCGTTTCCAGAAGCCCGCGCGTCACCACTGCCAGACCACCTCCGCCACCAAGACCGGCCCTCTTTCACGCCACGCCTACCGAAGCTCGTTCGGTCCGGCACACCAGATTTCCCGGATGTCCTCACACGGGTCATCGAGGGTGAAGTCCACGGCGTGGCGCTCGAAGGCCATCTTCAGGAAGAGGCCGGCGGGGATGCGGGGCAGGTCATCCTTGTCGCGGCCGAGTTCGTCGCACCACCACTCGAGCAGCCCCTTGTCCCCCTTGGAGCCGGCACAGCGTTCGCAGGCGTAGACCTGGTTTTGAATGCCCACGGGGCCGCCCAGGTGGCGTGGGATGACCTCGACGACCACGTGACCGTCGGCCGACCCACAGAAGACACAGATGCCGGGCTGCCGCGCGAGCTTCTGGATCTCCCGGTCGTAGTCGGACATCGAGATGTCGCCAGAAGCCAGACGCTTGTACCGATCGATGACGAACCGATAGTTGCCCTTCTCGCCGGCCGACGGCGCGATGACAAGCTTGGCGTAATAGTAGAAGATGAAGTCTCGAACCCGTCTCGGTACCGCTCGGGACGGCATGGCCTACTCCCCCTGGAACAAGTCGGGCCACAGGGTCTCGAGGAGGCTCTCCAGCGTCTCCACACCCCTCACCTCGGCCAGCTCCCCCACGGCCGGGCCGTAGCGGTCGGGGCGCAGCCGCTCCAGCTGTGCGGCGCAGTCCGACGAGACGTACACCCGCTTGAACCGTCCCTTCTGCGGCCCGGCCAGCAGCACGGCGAGAGCGGCCAGGTAGGTGCCCTGGGGCGGGCGGATCCGCCGGGTCAGGTCGAGCTCGCCCACAAACAGGCTGTCCTGCGGCACGGCGCGCTGCAGGTACGAGCTCAACAGGGCCAGCGCAATGGGCAGGTCCAGCTCCTGCAGGTACTGCTGGCGGCGGGGGATGTAGCAGTTGATTTCGTACGAGAGGTCCGTGAGGTCGACGTCCTTGAGGGTGCTGAGCACGCTGAGAAGTTGCTTTACCTTCTTGTTGGGAAGGAACGGCGCGTTGAGTTCGGGCGAGGAGCCGTAGCGCGGCAGGCTCACCGACGCCTGGCCCTCGGCCAGTTCATCACCCACCCCGCCGTAGCCGAACACGACGGCGCTTTTGGCCGACCGGTGCGGCGACTCGACGACGCGGCCGCGGCTGTCCATCACCAGCACCACCGGGTCGAGGACGGCGGGGCCGAAGCGGTTTTTGGGGACGAAAAAGGGACGCAGGCGAAAGGCGCGGCGGATGTAGAGGATGGCGTCCACGTTATGTTCGAGGTCGCGGGGGCCGGCTATCTGGCCCCGCTTGGTGACGTGCCCGATCAGGATGGTGACGAGCCCCTGGGCCTTGGCGTGCTCGGCAAACTCGTAGAGGGCTTTGTACTTGCGGGTGGCGGCCGGCGAGAGGCCCCGCCCCTGCACCGAGTCGATGACGATGGCCTGGATGCCGTGGTACTCCTCGCCCTCGGTCAGGATGCGGCGGGCCAGGAACCGGGGCAGGCTGTCGATGTCGTCGATGGAGTCGTCCAGCAGGAAGTTGTCCTCAAGGCGCGGCGGCAGCCGGTCGTCGGGCTGGGCGTGAATGCGCTGCACGGCCCGCTTGAGGTCGGCCAGCGACTGCTCCGTGGTAACGTACAGCACCTTCATGCCCTGGGCAGCGAGTGCCCCCAGGGCCTGGACGGCGAGCGTCGTCTTGCCGATGCCGGGCTCGCCGGCCAAAAGGTAGACGCCGCCCCGGGTGAAACCGCCCCCCAGGGCCCGCTCCAACCACGGCAGGTCGGGTATGGGGGTTTTCTCTGGCCCCTTGGTTGCGATTTCAACCAGCCTGGGCACGGCTTTCGCCCTTCCTGCTCCCGGGCGGAGGATTCGCCGCCGGCCCGATCCCATCCTTCGGAACGATTACCACGCCGTGGCAATCTCGCGAAACGCCCCCCGTGCGGCGGAGCCGAAGCAGCCGTCACGGGCTTCGCAGGACCGTCACCTCTCAATCGAACCCGTCGCCCTCGAGAGTGAGGTAAAACCAGCCGGGCTCCTAGCGCCTGCACCCGGGATGGCCCAACGGACTTCCCACAACGAACCCGCCACGTAAAACGCCCCCGTCCGGTAGGGCGCCTCGTCCACCAGCCGGGCCCGGGCACTCGTCCAGCGCAGGCGGTCGTCGTAAGTGAGCGTCGGCTCAGAGATAGGCCTCGGCACCGGCACGCTTCGCAGTACCGACGACCCACCCGCCCCCGCCGCCGGCGGCGCCGAACCCGCGCCGGCAGAACCCCCGTGCACCCGCACCGACCACCGGCAGTCGCTCGGCGTGTCCAGCTCCAGGTAGAAGCGCCCCGGCCCGGCGTGGACGACGGTCTCGTCCGACAGGCCCGAAGCGCTGTCGTAGAAGTCATGGTCGGCGCCGTGCAC
>JBFMCJ010000449.1 GCA_040754675.1 Bacillota bacterium | reverse complement strand
GCGTGCTTTGTCAAGCTGCAACTGCAGGTTCTCGCTGGACAGTTCGAGCAGCAGTTGGCCCGCGCTCACCCTTTCCCCTTCCTCGACCGCCACCCGCACCACGCGGCCGTTCACTCTTGGCCGCATCTCTTTCCGGCTGGCAGCCCGCACCGTCCCGGTGCCCTGGACGCTGACCTCTATGGGTCCTCGCCGCACGGCCACGATGCGAAAGGGCAGTTGCTGGGAGGACGCGGCCGTTCTGCCCCGCCACCAGCGCCACGCTCCCAGAATGGCACCCAGCACCAGGAGGGCCACCACCCACGTTTGCCACCGTCTCAACCGCGCCATGTCCACTCGCACCCCCCATACTCGGACCCGGTGCACTTCCGTCCCTATTTCTTACCACAGGAACGTGAACACAATGTGAAGATCCGGACATCCTGCGCGTGGTTTCCCCAGGACATCATGCGCGTGGGAGGGTGTCATCCCCTCACGGATTCCCTGCAATTCCCTGGACAGGCTGCCGGGAACAAAATGACCAGGGTCTGCGTCACAAAGGGAAGGAACGGCGATCACTCCAGGTAGAGGTCAAGCTGCCAGATAGCAACTCCCCAGAAGGAAAATTGCGGGCGGACAGCGAATAGCTTCCTCCAGCACATTTTCCGGGGGAGGGGTGGCCTCGCCCGGAGTAAGTGTTACAGAAACAGGGGGTGGGATGTGCCGGGGAAGACCGTGCTCTCTCTCGCAAGGGGCATCTTGATGGACTGAAAGGAGGAACGGAGAAGCGATATGGTTAGAAAGCTCGCGGTAGTCGTCCTGGCCGTGGCCATGCTCATGAGCTGCATGGGCCTCGCGTCTGCGGCCAAGTTCCCGGACACTGCCGGGCACAAGCAGGAGGCAGCCATCGACCGCATTGCCTCCCTGGGGCTGGTGAAGGGCTACCCCGACGGTACCTTCAAGCCTGACGCTCCCATCACGCGGGCGGAGTTCGCCAAGGTGATGGTGTGCGCCCTCGGGCTGGAGACCGCCGCCGAGATGATGGCGACCACCCCGACCGTGTTCGCCGACGTCCCGGTTGGCTACTGGGCGACAGGGTACATCAACGTTGCGGCCAGCCAGGGCATCGTCAACGGTTACCCCGACGGCACCTTCCAGCCCAACAACAACGTGACCTACGCCGAGGCCCTCAAGATGATCCTGTGCGCCCTTGGGTATAAGCCCGAGGTGTTCCGGACCATCGTGTGGCCGGTGACCTGGGTAGCCAAGGCGATGGAGCTGGGGATCACGGGTGGCGTGACGCTTGCCACGGGTGCAGCCAGCCTGCCTGCCACGCGTGCTGACATTGCCCGCCTGGTGGACAACGCGCTCGACGAGCCCATGCTTGAGCAGGTCGGCTATGGCGATGAGATCACCTACAAGGTAGGGGACAAGACTCTACTCGGCAACCTGGGTGCGACGCCGATCGAGGGCCGGGTCGCAGACGTGGGTACACTTCTCGGTAGTGCTCTGGATGACAACGAAATCGCCTTGGCTGACGGCTCGAAGTACACGGTTGCTGAAGGTATCGACGTCAGCAACCTGTACGGGCTCAAGATCAAGGCATGGGTCAACGCGGACGACGAGATCGTCGTCATTACCAGCACTGACGAGAGTAGCGTCCAGACCAAGAACCTGATGGAGATCAGCAGGACCGGGGCCGGCACCTCGACTGATCCGTATGTGTATAAGGCCAAAGTCGGCACCAGCAGCGATTACAAGATCTACACCTTCAAGTCGGACGCTCTGGTGTTCGGCGACTTCCAGAAGGCCAGTCTGGCTAACTGGCTCGGCACGTACAGCGGCGATGCCGAGGCCCAGTACATCCTGGACGACGACAACTATATAGTTGCGTTCAGGGTGGTAAAGTGGGATGGCTCGAGCGTAGTCAACAGCGTAAACGAGAAGTATGAGAAGGTCACCTTTAAGCCCAGTGGCGCGCTGAACCTCAAGGACAAGGACTACACCATCGTGCGGGATGGTGCGGTTGTTGAGCTAGGTGACATCCAGGAGAACGACGTCCTGTACTCGTTCAACAATGGCGACGAGTACAGGGTGATTGTGCTCTCTGCCAAGGTTGTCGGGACTGTCGAATCGTCCGCGATGGACGGCTCGTACTTCTACCTCGACGGGACGAAGTACAAGAGAAGCACGGACGGCTACACCTTCTCCACCGACGGTGGGGACGACGTCGATGATACGGCTGGAATCTCCGACTTCCTCGGCGAGGAGACGACGGTCGTTCTCGACCACTTCGGCAAGGCACGGTTCGTGTACGCTGATGTGACGGGTGCCGCCGAGCCGACCAAGTACGCACTCGCGTATGATGCCAAGACAGTGCTAGGCTTGAGCGATGTCACCTACCTGAGGGTCTTCGGCAGCGACGGCGAGAACGTCGACTACGCACTCAAGAAGGGAACGAAGGTAACCGACACGACCGGTGCCGAGCATACCTTCGACCCTGCATTGCATGCTGAGGCCGACGTCAGGGGCTGGCTTGGCATTACGAAGGGCAACTACGACACACTGGTCGCCTTCAAGCTGGACAGTAACGGCAAGCTCGCCAGCGTGAAACCGCTCGCCGCGACAAGCGAGGGTACTGTCACGCCTGATAAGGACAACAACCTGATCAAGGTCGTCGAGGTCGGCGCTACGGTCATCTACGGGCTCACCGATAGCACGATCTTCTTCGACATCTCTGACGTCACCGATCCGGCCCTGGGAAGCTGGAGTGCCGCCAAGGCTACCGGCGACTTCGGCGGCTGGGTGTATGCTGCGAGCAAGGGCGGAGACGCGATAGTGGTCGTCAATACCGACGACTCGAAGCCGTTCGTGATGGACACCGTAGCGGGTGCCCTGGTTGACAAGTACTACGTCGCGGATGGGCTCCGGCTCATGATGGACATCAACGGTGAATCGAAGTCGTACACCTTCGATCCGGGCGACTTCGACCCCGTTCTGCTCGTCGGGAACAACTCTGACTCTGGCACTACCGTAAGCGACTGGGTCTATGCTGAGATCGGCGAGATCCTTGAGCTGACCTTCAATGCCAGCGGCGACGTGAGCGGTGTCAAGGAATCCGAGGCTACCGACTCTGGCCTCACGGTTGACAGCGTCAGCCTGAGCGCCAAGAGGATAAAGGCGACTAAGAGCGGAACGACCTACACCTTCTATGCCGACAGCAAGACCCAGGTATACGACGTCACGGGCGATCCGGTGAACGTGGGACTGGAAGGCCTAACCGCTGGCGACACCATCAGGGTGTTCGTGGGCGGCGATGGATACCTTGACTTTGTGGTGATTTACACACCAGAGTAAGTTACCCCAGAGCTCGAGGTAAAGA
>JBFMCJ010000448.1 GCA_040754675.1 Bacillota bacterium | reverse complement strand
CAGGTGGCCGAACTTGAGGCAAATTTCGTATGGAAAGAGATTGGGTTGTTCGTCAATGGGTCTGAGGCCACAGGATCCGGAACCCTACTTATCCGGGCCTTGGTCGACGAGGCCAAGGACGAGATGCGGACGGTGACGGTCTCGTTCGAAATCAGCCTGACGTAGGTGGTGTATATGGCCCTGACTAGCGAAGAGAAGCGCAGGCGCGCCGAGAGGCACTGCGCCTTCATAGACCAGCAGATAAAAGCGCTCGATGCTGAACTCACGCTCCCTGCCCGGAACGAACGGGAGTTCCAATGGTGGCGGCAGGGGCTGCTGAGAAAGTACGCCTCTGCCAATGATGCTTCCCTAGAAAGCCGCCTCGAAGAGCTGCGGGGACAGGTTCGGCCCGAGACCTGGGCCGTCCGCCACCGGATGTCCCGCGCGCAGGCCAAGGACGAGGCCGAATGGCGGGCGGTGTGTGAGGCGGTCATAATCGAGTACCTCTTGGGGCTCTACCCGCCAGGAGGTGAGGAGTAGTGGCGTACCAGAAGCAGACGGTGCTCACGGGGGACCTCATAACCGCGGACTGGGGGAATTACATACAGACGCAGTATGACGAGGCCAAGGCAGATCTCGACGCCAAGATGCACGCTTCTACCGGCCACAAGCATTCCGGGGCCGCTGGCGACGCGCCGAAGCTGCCCCTAAGCAGCCTAGATGCTGACATTGCAAATTATCAGGTCTTTAACGTAAGCGGAACTTTCACGGTTCCAGCTGGTGTAGGGCGCGTCTTTGTTCGCCTCTGGGGCGGCGGCGGTGGTGGTGGCGGTGGTGGCGCTGGAAGTACTTCATACGGTGGTGCGGGAGGCGGTGGCGGCGGTAGCGGGGGCTATGCTCAGGGCTGGCTGCAAGTCACACCCGGGCAGAACATAACCGTTACAATAGGCGCAGGAGGCGCAGGGGGCGCCGGAGGTACGTCTGGCGCTGCCGGACAGCCTGGTTCCACCGGAGGCACAAGCTCCTTTGGCTCGCTATCGGCTGGCGGTGGCGGCGGCGGTGGCGGCGGGCAAAGTGGAAGCTACGCTACCGGAGGTGCTGGAGGAACAGGTGGTGGGGCAACCGGGCAGGTTACCTTTGGCGGCGGTACTGGCGGCAAAGCAGGCGACCAGACTAACAATGCCTCGGGCACCTCTGGCGCAGCGGGGGCCAGCGCACCTTCCATGGGTGGCAGTGGTGGCAGTGGTGGCAGTGCTGGTACTGGGGGTACATACTACTCCGGGCAGCCTGGCGGCGCTGGTTCTGTTCCCGGTGCTGGCGGCGGTGGTGGCGGCGGCGGTTACAAGGGTTATAGCGGCGGCAACGGCGGCAGCGGCGCTTCAGGCCGTGTGGAGGTGTATTGGTAATGGCCAACAAATATGCAGTTGTTGATGAGAGTGGAAACGTCGTTAATGTGATTATTGCGGAAGATGAGACCTTCAACCCAGGTGACGGCCTGAAGCTGGTTCTGCTCAGCGATGTCGATCCCGTAAGCCCTGGTGATAAGTGGGACGGGACACGGTTTTGCGACCGCTTGTCTGCTACCATTTCGCCAAATCCTGTTGCTGTCAACGATGTCGTCATCGTCACCGCTATCCTTCCAGCCGGTACACTTGACACTGAAGTAACGTTCGCTCTGGAGGGCGGCGAACTGGTTGCCGAGGCTGTTTCCAATGGTCAGGCAACGCATGCCTACGCATTCAGGCAACCAGGCGTCTACCGCATCGCTGTTGGAAGCCGCCACCATGGCACCGCTTACGTGGAGGTCGTGGTGCTATGAACTGCAAGATCAAAGCTGAATACACCGAAGAGCGCGTCCACGATGGAAAACGTATTCGCGTGACCGTGGTAGAGCGTGAGCTTACCCTTGATGAGCAGCTGGAGCGAATCAAAGAGGTCCTCGCGGAACTTCAGGCCCGCGAGAAGGCCCGGGACCCAGCCTGGAGGCCGAGGGTGGATTTGAGGGAGAAGGTGCAGGTGCCGAAGACGGAATAGCAACAACTTGACAGACAAGCCAGCGCCCGCCGCAAGGCGGGTTTTGTTTTGCCGCCCAGGAGGGCGGCTTTAGTTTTGGGAGGTGAAGCGCGGTGAAGGAAGTCGGCGCGAAGAGCGTCCTCGGCGCGCTCGCGGCCCTCGGAGCATGGCTGTTCGGCGCGCTCGACCAGGCGATGCTCATCCTGGTCACGGTGATGGCCCTCGACTACGCAAGCGGAGTTACGTCGGCCGTCGCGAACAAGAGGCTCGACAGCCGGGTGGGCCTCAAGGGGATCGCCAAGAAGGTCGGGATGCTGATCCTCGTTGCCCTTGCCTACCAGGTTTCAAGGCTCACCGGTGCGGAGGCCGTGAGGCTTGCCGTGGTCTACTTCCTCGTGGGCAACGAGGCGCTGTCGGTTCTGGAGAACATCTCGGAGCTCGGGGTCGGGGTCCCGGAATGGCTCAAGGCTTTCCTCGGGCGGCTCAAGGAGTCGAAGCCAGATGCGTAAGGAGCTTGCTGGCTGCACAATCGACTACGCGTACTGCGAGCCGAAGGACCTCGACCTCGCCGTTCCCGCAGCCCCGCAAACGCTGCAGCAGATCATGTCGAGGTATCCGAGGTCTTGGGCCAGGGCTTTCAACGCGCTCTACTTCTACCCAGGGAAGCCTCCGGTGACGAAAGGCATCGCGTGGGAAAACCAGACCTTCTGGAGCTGGGACGAGGATCCCTGGCCGTGCTTCGTGGTATACCCCGACGGACGGGCCGACATACTTTTCAAGCCTACCAAAGACGAAGTGCGAAAAACCCGCGTCGCCTTCAGCGCCGGGCCGCTTTTGCTCGGTGTAGACCTCGAAGAAACAATGCGGTTGGGAGGGTATACCGGGTTCACCCTCTCCCGAAAGACCGCCCAAGCCGCTGTAGGCATTACTGAGGACCAGAAGGTTCTCCACGTCGCCGTGGACTCTGCCACCGTCTACGAGCTTGCCGACCTGATGAAGCAGGCCGGGTGTGTCAAGGCCATGAAGGTGGACTCCGGGAGCTCCACCTCGGTGCTCTACAGATCCGGCGAGAAGTTCGGGAACATGACGGCGGTCATCACGGCTGCGGTGGTGATGCGATCGGTCCTGGACCGGGCATTGCCCGTGGGAGGGACGGAGACGGAAAGAAAGGCCTGCGACGGGAAGTTCCTCGACGCCCCGAACTTCTCCGTCACGGAATTCCGGTGCCCCTGCTGCGGGATGGTGAGGGTTTCAGTTGGCTTCCTGAAGCTGGTCACGCTCTTGCAGAAGCTGCGCGACCGGATCCAGAGCCCGGTTTACATCACCAGCGGCTACCGGTGCCCTGCCCGCAACAAGGCCGTGGGCGGCGCACC
>JBFMCJ010000447.1 GCA_040754675.1 Bacillota bacterium | reverse complement strand
GAGATTACCGCTTCTTGCTCGCCGCAGCCCGCGCGCCGGTCCGCCGCGCGGGCGCCGCTGCCGTCGCTTCCTCGCTCTGCCCCTTCTTGTCGAACGCCCCCGCCCCGCACTCGGGGCACTTTTTGGGCTTGCAGCGGGCCTCCTTCTCGAAACCGCATTGCGTGCATACCCACACGGCCATGGCAGATTCAGCCCCCAAGTCTGGATGGATTGCATCCCCACCGTCCCGCCGGCCCCACCGGCAGCAGACGGCAACGGACGGCGCTGGCAGGCCCGATACACCGGGGAAGTTCTACGAACGTTTCCGATTACCTATCAGGAAATGATGTAGTAGTAGGCTTCGAGTTCCTCGTCGGGAACGTGCTGCAGGCGCGCCTCCAGCCGGGAACGGGTTTCGTCGTCCACCTCCCGCTCTGGTTCGCTGCCGAGGGCGCGCCGGCAGACGGCCAGGCTCGCAAAGGACTGGGGATGCTCCCGGACATAGGCCAGCACCTGCTGGATGACGGCCTGCCGGTCCGGATGCCCTTCGCCCCGGCCCGGGCGGCGCTTGGTGCGGTCGTCCTCCACGCTGTCTCACCCCACGGATAGCCTGCGCTATACTTTGGCAGCCGATAACAGCGAAAGGCGCCGGGTGGCGCGGGAGGCCGGGGGGCGTACGTAGCCCCCGCCGCCTCGGCCGTCAGTCGCTGGTAGGAACCGCCCTCCGTCGAAAGTTGGGCTCCTCTCCAGCCTTCCGCCGGATCCCAGGATTTCGGGCCGCGGCCTAGGCTACGGTGCGGCCGTTCCCCGTGCCGCACCAGAGAGGAGGCCCAACCGAGATGGACCTGACCCAACCCCGCACGGCTCTCATCACGGGGGCCAGCCGTGGCCTGGGCTATTCGCTTGCCCGAGAGCTTGCCCGCCGCGGCTGGTCCTTGGCCCTGATGGCCCGCCGCCGTCCCTTGCTCGAGGCAGCTGCCGAGGAGATCCGGATGGCTGGCGAGGGCAAAGCGGAGGTGGTGTGCGAGGCCGGCGACGTGTCCGACGAGGCGGCCCGGCTGCGTCTGACAAACCGCGTCGCTGAACGCTGGGGTCACCTGCACCTGCTGGTCAACAACGCTTCGGAACTGGGCCCGACGCCCCTTCCACGGCTGGAAGAGTTCCCGATTGACGCCCTCGCACGCCTCTTCCAGGCGAACACAGTTGCCCCCCTCCGGCTCGTGCAACTCTCGGTGCGCCTCTTGCAGGCGGCAGGGCAGGCGATGGTGCTGAACATCACGTCCGACGCCGCCGTTGCCGGCTACCCGGGCTGGGGCGGGTACGGCGCCAGCAAAGCGGCGCTTGAGCTGATCAGCCGAGCCCTGGCCAACGAACTGGCCGGCACCGGCGTCCGGGTGCTCGCCGTGGATCCCGGCGACATGGACACGGACATGCACCGGCTGGCTGTCCCGGACGCCGACCCCCGGAAGCTTTGCTCCCCCGACCAGGTGGCGCGCCGTATCGCGAGCCTCATCGAGCGCTACCTCGGCGCCGATCGCTCCCTCGACGCCGCGTGGCGCATCTCCCTGGCTCCCCCGGTCGGGGGTGACGCCCGTGCTTGAAGCGCGGCAGATCGACTTCCTGCTCCCCGCCGAGGCGGCGGCGGTGGCTCCGCCCGAAGCAGAGGGCCGCGGCCGGGAGGGCGTTCGGCTGTTGGTCATCGATCGAGCGGCAGGTGAATGGCGCCACGCCCGGTTCATCGACCTTCCGGAGCTTCTCCACGCGGGCGACCTCCTGGCGTTCAACGTGTCCCAAACCCTGGCGGCGGCCTTGCCGGCGGTGCGGACCGAGGACAGGGTGGCGGTGCGGATTCACTTTTCAACCCGGCTGGACGGGTACCAGAATCCGCCGGCCCCTCCGCCGGAGCGCTGGGTCGTGGAGGTTCGCCCGGGGGACGGAAGCCCCTCGCGGCAGGGAGAGGTCAGGCCGGGGGATGGGTTTACCATCGAACCGGGCGCCGAGGTGCGCCTGCTGGAGCCCTACGCCCGGGGCGGCCGGTACTGGGTCGCCGGGGTCTCCGCCCCGGCCTTCGAACTCATGGCCAGGCTCGGAGAGCCGGTGCGATACGGCTACGTGGCCGCTCCCTGGCCGCTTTCCGCCTACCAGACGGAGGTGGGGGAGATACCCGGTTCCGCTGAGATGCCGTCCGCAGCGCGGCCGTTTACCGGGCGGATCCGGTGGGAACTGCGGCGGGCCGGGGTGGAGTTCACCAGCGTCCTGCTGCACACCGGGCTTTCGAGCCAGGAGATAGAGGACGATGACGTGGGGCCGGACGCGGTTTACCCGGAGTGGTTCGCAGTGCCCCTGGCGGCTGCAGCCCAGGTGAATCGCGCCCTTCGGGAAGGCCGCCGTGTCGTCGCGGTCGGCACCACCGTCGTGCGTGCGCTGGAAAGCGCGGCTGCTCCCGGTGCCGAAATCGAGCCGGTCGAGGGGTGGACGAGCCTCTTCGTGAGCCCCGACCACCCGCCGCGCGTGGTTCAGGGGCTGGTGACGGGCCTGCACGCTCCGCGCAGCACGCACCTGGCCATGCTGGCGGCGTTCGTCGAGCCGGCGTTGCTGCGCGCGGCGTACGCCGATGCGCTGCACCGGGGATACCGCTGGCACGAGTTCGGCGACCTGTGCCTGATCGTGTAGAGGCACCCGGCGCGCAGGGCCTTTTGCTATGATAAGAGCGACTCCTGACAATGAGCACATCGCTGCAGATCCTGACAGACATAGCCCGCCTGCTCAACTCCCGGGCGGATATCGAGGCCGCCCTGGACGAGGTGCTTCGGCTGGTGACGCAGCTTCTGGGGCTGCGCACCGCCTGGCTATTCCTGGCCGAACCGCCTGGCCGCAGGCTGTCGCTGGCCTCCGCCTACCAGCTCCCGCCCGCGTTACAAGCCAACGGCCGCGAGCCGCTGCGCTGGCGGTGGTGCCGCTGCTTTGAACTTTTCTACCGGGGAGACCTGCGCGAGGCGGTCAACGTGCTGGAGTGCAGCCGTCTGGAGCAGGCCGAGGGACAGCGCTGCGGGCTGGTCTACCACGCAAGCGTGCCGCTGCGGTCAAGTGCGGGCGTGCTGGGCGTCTTGAACGTGGCTGCCGAGGGCTCCACGCTGTTTGACGGCGGGGCGTTGAACCTTCTCACGGCGGTGGGCGAGCACCTGGGCACCGCCCTCGAACGCTCCCGGCTGTTCGCCCACGAGCGCTCCCGGGCGGCCGCGTACGAGGCGGTGGACCGGGTGAGCCGGGCTCTGGCGGGGCCGGAACCGGACGCCGGCGATGCGAGCCTCGAGGCCATTGGCAGGCGCTTCGCGGCGGCGTGCCTCGAGGCGTTCGGCCTGGACGCGGTGAGCGTGGCGGCGGGGGAC
>JBFMCJ010000446.1 GCA_040754675.1 Bacillota bacterium | reverse complement strand
GCCGTTCTCCACGATGCTGGCGGCGTCCTCGGCCACAGCCCGTTCCTGGTTCTGGACTGTCAAGGGCTTGCCGGATATGCTCAGAGTTACCTGCTGGTCGGTGCCCGTCGTGTTGCGGATTTGCACCGAGGCGCCCCAGCCGTAGTACGTTGCACCCACGATGGACACACCCGAGGGCGGGTTCACGAGGGATGCGGTGGCCTCGATCACGGGGCGCTGGTTATAGTAGGCCGCCACGGTGACGGTGCTATTGGCGGGCACAGTGATCGGCGCATTGCTGCGGTAGACCTCCTCCGCCGTAGCCGCCGGGCGCAGGGGCTGTGTGGTCACGATGATCTGGTTCGCCACCTCCGCCTGCTTGCTCGGTGCCCGCAAGGGCAGGAAGTAGTCATCCTCCGTAATTTCCAGTGCCGGTGTCGCTCCAGCCAGGGCGAACGGCTCAATCCGCACGACGCCGTCCCGGTCGGCATACACCACCGCCAGGGCTGCCTCCGCGATGGTGCGCAGGGCCTCGCGGTGGGAGACAGGCTCGAACCAAGCGTAGGGCACCACGATGCTTTGCAGGGACGGGTCTATGACATACTCGCTGGCCGTCAGCCCCGCGTCTTGTAGGACCTGCTCGGCCAGGGCGTAGAGGCTGACGTTTGTCTGCACCTGCGAGGTCTGGAAGGTTCCCTTGCGGAGCAATTCCATCCGGTCCCGGGCCGTCACGATGGCCTCCAGGGTGTCGTCCTGGCTGTCCCAATCGAGGCTCCAGAAGGTGCCGAGCGGCACCCACTCGGGCACGCCGTTGACCTCCACACCCAGCCATGCCCTGATCCGGCGGTTCGGCTTTAGGAGGCGGAAGAGCGGGCTCTGCGTATTGTCCGGGTCGAACTTGTGGCTCTCGTTGTTCAGCACCAGGGCGATCTCATTCGCCGTGATGTTGCCCACGGGCAGCGAGCCCTGGCTGGCCTCCCGTTCCTCCAGGAGCCGGATGCTCACAAGATCGCCGCTCAGGTACGTCTCCTTGATGCTGGTGAAGAACTCTGCGATCTTCGCCTGCCGCCCCGGATGCAACCACTTGGTAATGGTCAGCACCTGCTTCGCCACGTCCAGGACCGGTGTGGCGAGGGCCTTGCTCCAGACCACCTCGGCGTTGCCCGTCACCGCCTCCGTATGCAGCAAGGTGTCATCAGCGGCATAAAGCTCAATCGTGAAGTCCACCGGGTACTCGCCCCGGGCCGAATCGCCCACGACCTTGAGCGTGTGGACAGGCCGGGGCAGGTGAGTCACGGTCAGCGTAGGGTAGGGCGAAGCGAAGGCCCCGTCCGTGCCGGCAAGCTGGCTGCCCCACCAGCCGAACTGGTACTGCGCCAGCTTGTCGGGAGTGGGCGCGAGGCGGTAGGAGCCATCCAGCACCCAGGAGCCGTCGAGCGAGGCCCACTTGTACGGCACCTGTTCCACCGCATCGGCAGTTTGAGCAGGGTAGGACACGTTGCCCTGCTCGGAGGCTTCAACGGCGATGGACTGGTCCAGGAAGGGATCGGTGTAGTCCACCTCCACCTTCGCCAACACCTGCCGCTTGTCCGCCCGCATCGCCTCCAGGAAGTCCTGCGTGACCGGGTACACCACGCCTCACCCGCCTACTTGTGCCTACCCGCCTGCGGCACCAAAAGGGCCGCCACCTCCACGCCCTCGGTGGCGGAATAGTCCATATACACCTGCCCGTCCGGCTGGTTGTATACATCCGGCTCCAGGGGGCCGATGAATACCTCGCCGCCCGCCGCCACTTCCACCACGCGGTCGGCCAACTTCAGTCCGGCCCGGACGTAGGCCGTCAGGATGGTAACAGTCACAGGCTCCTGGCTGCCGTTGCGGACGTGCAGGATTATGCGCCCGTCGTTCTCGACGCTGTGCCCTTCGGGCTGGGCCGGGGAGTACGCCGCCAGAAGCCCGGAGTCGGAGACCTGTTGCCTTGCAAGGCTGATGCGCGCCATCGTCGTCACCTCACTGCTCGATAAACGGGATGGTGACTTCATCCCAGTACCGCACGCCGTTGACCGTATGCCACAGGCTCGTGTTGGTGTCTCCGGCGTAGCAGGTCATGGTGGCCGCGCCCCCGGCGTCCGGGTACTGCAAGGTGAAGAAGGGCTTGTTTGCCGCCAGCAGATCCAGGATTTGTTTCAGGTCGCTGTCCGCGAGCATCTTCCAGGTCACGTCCACGCGCCGCTTGGTGGCGATGACCTCCATGACCATCTTGCCGGAGGCCGTGCGCCTGCTCTTAGTCAGGTCGAACCGTCCCACCTTGACTTCAGCAGGCTTTGCCACCTGGACGTTGGCGATCCAGAGCACGCCTCACACCCCCTGCGGCCTGACTACAAGCTGGAGGCCCTGGCGCTGGCCCTCGCGGATGAAGGCGGGCAAAGTCAGCCGGGCGAAGGCCGTACCGTCAACCACGAACACGATCTCTCGGTCGCCGGCAGGCTGCGTAGCCTGCACTACACGCATGGCATCCCGGACGGCCATGTAGACCGCCTGGGCGATGTCTTCCGCGAGTTCTGCTCGACCGCCGGGTATCACCGTCTCCCGGCCTTGTTCCCCGAGCAGGGTAAAGGTGGGTCGCGTGATTTCGCCGCCTTCGGCCAGGGCCACGTAGGGGATGGTGGGCAGGTTGAAGCCCCAGCTCCTGCCACCGATGATCGGCACCCAACTCGGTACCGTGAAGCTAATGCGGTTCATCTCCCGGATCATGCCATTGAGCACGTCGATGATCTTGTTGACGCAGGCCGCAATGCCTCTCTTGATCCCGTCCCAGACGCCCAGGATGGTGTCTTTCACCTTCTGCCATGCGCTGGCTGCGCCGGAGCGGATGGTTTCCCAGACGCTGCTGATGCGGTTCACGAGCGCCTGCCAGACGCCGTAGAGCCAGTCCCGAATCGAGGTCCAGATGGCCTGGGTGCCCGTCTGAAGCTCATTCCACTTCGCGGTCACCCAGTTCACGATGGACTGCCACGTATTATTGACCGCGTTCACGATACCCTGCCAAATGCCCGACAGCCAGCCGGTGACGGCGGTCCAAATCTCAGTGGTCTTGGACCGGATCGCCCCCCAGTTGTGGGCGATCAGGTAGACGATCAGGCCGATCGGTCCGGTGAACACGGCGAGCAATTCGTCCCACCACCTGGCGAAGAATGCCTTGATCGCTTCCCATACCTGCACTGCGGTGCTCTTGATCCACTCCCAGGCGCGGACCAAGTAATCGCTCACAGCCGCCCAGGCCCGCGCCGTCCACTCGCGGACACGGTCCCAATTTAGCGCGACAACGGTGGCCACCAGCGCCACGGCGGCGATCACCCAGCCCACGGGCCCCAGGGCCACGAACCATGCGG
>JBFMCJ010000445.1 GCA_040754675.1 Bacillota bacterium | reverse complement strand
CCTCGCCCACCACGCCGTCCAGGTGGCCGGCGGCCAGGAGCAGCGCCACGTGGCCGGCGTGAAGGGGCACCGGCGGCCTGCCCAGACCGCGCCGGGTATCGCGCCGGAAAAGCCGCCAGAGCGGGGAGCTCTCCACCAGCGCCCGCGCCTCGGCTTCGTCCGGCAGCGCAGGCACTATCCGCGCCGGTTCCGACGGAGGCACAGGGTAGGCGGCTTCCGGCCCGCCGGCCGGGTCAGGTGGGGCCGCGGCCACTCCGAGCAGCGCGCGCTCGGCCCGGACGTCGCCCCGCAGCCTCGGCCTCCTCACGCCGGTCACCGCCACCCCGCCCGGGACGGCCCAGGCGGCCGCGTCGGAGAACCGGTCGCACAGAAACCTTGCGGTCCCCGCATCCAGCTCCTCGGGCGGGCACACCCAGAGGAGCACGCCTCCCGGGGCCAGGCAGCGCCACGTGGCCCGCAGCCACGTCCGCGCCATGCGGCCCGGATCGAGGAAAAGGAGCGAGAAGGCGCCCTCCGGAGCCTGGCACAGGTGCCACGGCCCCAGCACGACGCGGGAGAACCTGCGCGCGAACCGCCCCAGGTCCTCTTCGCGTTCCACCACCGCCCAGGTGTCCGCCCCCGTTCCCCGCACGAGGTCGGCCAGGCCGGCCCCGCGGGCGCAGGGGTCAAGCGCGGAAAAGCGCTCCCCGGGAAACCGGAACAGCCGCCTCAGCAACGAACCCGCAGTCAACTCCACACCTCCCCCTCTTCCCCGGGGACCCGGCCCCGGGTGCTGCTCCTCCCGAACCCGCAGCGCCCCGGCCGCGCCGGGACGCAACTGCAGCACAGGAGCCCCGGCCGCGCCGGAGCCCCAGCCCGCTATGTACGGCGGGAGGCCCGAAGGCCCTCCCGCAGAGCGCTACGCCACCTCGCCGCGCACGGCGCGGGCGTCGCTGTCGAACACGAGCGGCAGTTCGCCCGCCTCCAGCCCCCTCCGCGCCAGCCGCCCCCGGGCCTCCTCGGCCAGGTCCTCAGGGATTTCGTCCGGGATGCCCACGGCGCGGGCCGACCGCGGCGCCTCGCCCAGCTCGAGCAGGGCCCGTCGCGTCACCACCCCGATGTCCCGCAGCAGGCCGACCACGTCCTCCGTGGTGCGGTTGCGAGGCCCCCGGGAAAGCAGCGACTCGATCTGCCTGGCCGCGTCCTCTATGTCCTGGTCCTCCATGAAGTTCAGGGCGCGGATGCGCTCCACCAGGTTGCGGAGCTGCTGCACGGAGGCCCCCACCAACTGGCCGTTCTTCTGCGTCGCCTGCAGGACCTCCGACACCGCCTCGTAGACCTGTGTCTTGAGCTGGCCCAGGAGCTCGTTGACCGTGGCGTCCAGGGTGGCCCGGGTGTCCTTCAGCGCCTGCAGCCGCTGGCGGTACTCCTCCTCCCGCAGGCGGCCTTCGGCCCGCAGCCTCTCGACCTCGGCGCGCTCCCGCTCAACGTCGGCGGGCGAAGCGAGCATGGACACCGCCACCTCGAACGAGAAGCTGCGCAGCAGCTTCTCGCGGGAGGGGAACGCCTCCTCGATCCGGGACAGGTAGCGGCCGACCCAGGCGTCCTCCGGTTCGGACGCGCCGGCGGTGCGGGAAAGCCTCCGGTAGGCCTTGCGGGCGGCGTCCTCGTAGGCGTCCAGCACCGACCGCTTGAGGTCGGCGTAGGTATCACCCACTTCGTCCCGGAACTCCAGGAACTCGGCCCGGATGGGCGCGAGCTCCTCGCGGAACCTGCGGTACGCCGCCGGGGGCATGAAGCGCCCGAAGGCGACCTGGAAGGAGTTCTCCTCCAGCAGGCGCCGGGCACGCGACTCTATCGCCTTGCCCCGGTCAAGCATCCACTTGGGCACGACGTGCTTTTTGCCCAGCTGGACCAGGATCTCTTGTCGGGCGGCCGGGTCTTCGTCCAGCCCCAGGTCTTCCGGGACCAGCCGCTGCTGGCCCCGGAAGTAGGAAATGCGCAGCCGCACGAGCACGCCTTCCTCGAATATCCTCGACCAGGGCGGCTCGGCCACCCGGATCTCGGCGGGGTCGAGCCCCAGCCGCTCGGCGATGGCCCGCCGCCTCTCCTCAGTCCCCACTATATCTCCCTCCTCTGCCGGGGCTGGGCCGCCTGCAGGCGCTCCAGCTCCTTCTCCAGCGTCCCCTCGTCCGGGATGCGCTCCCGGTACCGCGGGGGCAGGAACTCGCGGTCGTTGCACTCCCTTATGGCCAAAAGCGACTGCAGCTCAAGGCTGCGCGTGGACGGCGAGATCACTCCCAGGGCGTAGCGCAGGTCGGCTTCCTCCGGCACCGAGCGGCCCTTGCGGGAGGCAACCTGCCGCGCCTTGACCACCAGGGCTTCCAGCTCCGCCCCGGTCCACCCCTCCGTCTTCGCCGCCACCTCCTCCGCGAGGCCGGCGGGCACGTCCCAGCCCGCCAGGCGGCGGCCGAGCACCCTAAGGATCTGGGCGCGCTCGGGCGCCTCCGGGGGCAGAACCGGGATCTTCACGTCCAGGCGGCCGGGGCGCTTCAGCGCCGCGTCCACCAGGTCGGGGCGGTTGGACGCCACCAGGAACACCACCCGGCCCCGGTGGCGCGTGTCGGACATGTACTCAAGGAGCCGCTTGAACAGCCGGTTGGACACCCCCGAGTCTCCCGACGGCCCGCGGCCCACGCCCACCTGGTCGATCTCGTCCACGAACACCACGCACGGCGTCAGCCCCTCGATGCAGGCCAGGGCCTTCTCGAGGTTCCGCTCCGAAGAGCCCACCCACATGGAGAAGATCTTCGCCATGTTGAGGGCCACGCAGTTCCACCCGGTCTCCCGCGCGAGGGCCTTGGCCAGCACCGTCTTCCCGGTGCCCGGCGGGCCGAAGAGCGCGATGCCCATGGGCACCTGGGACGGCTTGCCCTCGCGCACGGGCCGCACCACGTCCTCCAGGAAGAAGCGCTTGATGTGGTCCATGCCGCCCAGGGCCTCGAACCCGAAGTCGGGCTCGAGGATCTCCAGCACCTCGCCGTACTCGGAGGCCACGATTTCCTGCTTCCGGGTGCGGATCAGCTCCCGGGTGATGGGCGTGCCCAGCCGCGCCGCGCGGAGTTCGATGTCCTCCATGTGCACCAGGCTCAGCCCCGCCGTCTGCGCGGCGAACTCCTCCGGCCGCACCTCCAGCGGCACCGGGTCCTCCTTTTGCCCCAGCCAACCCACGAAGCGCAGCCGCTCCTCGTACCCCGGCGGCGGCACACGCACCAGCTCTATGCGGCTCGAGGCCGCGCGCAGCGACGGGTGAACGGCGGAGGGCTCGCCCGTGACCAGGATCACCATGTTTCCCGCCGCGGCCATGGCCGGGTCGCGGGCCCAGCGCTGCA
>JBFMCJ010000444.1 GCA_040754675.1 Bacillota bacterium | reverse complement strand
GGCTCAACGTAGCGCGGATCGCGGCGATCCGGGCGGGGCTGCCGGCGTCGGTGCCGGCGCTGACCGTCAACCGGTTCTGCGCCTCGGGCCTGCAGGCCATTGCCATGGCGGCCGAACGGATCATGGTCGGCGCCGCCGAAGTCATTGTGGCCGGCGGCGTGGAGAGCATGAGCCGGGTGCCCATGGGCGGGTTCAAGCCGGCGCCCAACCCGTACCTCATCGACCACTACCCCGAGGTCTACATCTCCATGGGCCACACAGCTGAGGAGGTGGCGCGCCGGTACGGCATCGACCGGGAGAGCCAGGACGCGTACGCTCTGGAGAGCCACCGCCGGGCGGCGGCGGCCATCGACGCCGGGCGCTTCCGGGAGGAGACGGCACCCGTGCTCCTGGAGGACGGGCGGCTGTTCGAGGTGGACGAGGGAGTGCGGCGGGACACCTCCATGGAGGCGCTGCGCGCCCTCGCCCCGGCGTTCACCGAAGGGGGTACCGTGACGGCGGGTAACAGCTCCCAGATGAGCGACGGGGCGGCGGCCGTGGTGGTCATGTCGGCCCGGCGCGCACAGAGCCTGGGGATCCGGCCGCTTGGAGTGTTCCGGGGCTTTGCCGTGGCAGGCGTACCGCCCGAGGTGATGGGCGTCGGCCCGGTGGAGGCGGTGCCGAAGCTCCTGGCGCGGACCGGCGTGCGGCTTCAGGACGTGGATCTCATCGAGCTCAACGAGGCGTTTGCCGCGCAGACGGTGGCGGTAATCCGGCGGCTGGAACTCGATACCGGGCGCGTCAACGTGAACGGCGGCGCCATCGCCCTGGGCCACCCTCTGGGCGCCACGGGCGCCAAGCTGACCGCGACGCTCCTACACGAACTCCGCCGCCGGCACGGACGCTACGGCATCGTGACCATGTGCGTGGGGGGCGGCATGGGGGCTGCCGGCCTGTTCGAGGCGGCCGCCTGAGTGAGGGGGGATCCTCTTGGGCGGAGGCGGTTCGTGGCTTGCCAGGGGGGCGGGGTTCCTGGTGGCCGATCCCGGGCCTGCCGACGAAGAGGCGGTCGTCACGCCGGAGCAGGCCCGCCGGGAGACGCAACCCATTGCCGAACTGGCGCGGGATTTCGTGCAGCGGGAAGTGCTGGCGCAGGGGAGCAAACTCCTGGAGCACGACTACCCGACCCTCCGGGCGCTCCTGGCGAGGGCGGGGGACCTGGGCCTGCTGGGCGTGGAAGTCGAGGAGGCGTACGGGGGGTCAGGGCTGGGGGCCGTATTCGGGGCGGCCATCACCGAGGAGATCGCCCGTGCCGGGGATTTCGCCGTCACGTTCGGCGCGCACGCGGGGATCGGCACGCTGCCGCTGGTCTACTTCGGAACGCCTGACCAGAAGGCGCGCTATTTGCCGGACCTGGTCAGCGGGCGTAAGGTGGCGGCGTACGCCCTTACGGAGCCGATGGCGGGGTCGGACGCCCTCTCGGTGCGCAGCGTGGCCGCGGAGGAGGATGGGCACTTCCGGCTTTCCGGGCAGAAGCAGTGGATCACCAACGCGGGGTTGGCCGACCTTTTCGTGGTGTACGCGAAGGTGGGCGGCGAGAAGTTCACCGCGTTCCTGGTGGAGGCCGCGTTGCCGGGCTTGAGCCTGGGGCCGGAGGAAGACAAGCTCGGCATCCGGGGGTCATCGACGCGCGCGGTCTTCCTCGACGGGGTGCGGGTGCCCCGGGAGAACGTGCTCGGCGAGGTGGGTCGGGGCCACGCGGTGGCGTTTGGGGTGCTCAACATCGGGCGCTTCAAGCTGGCGGCCGGGTCTTTGGGTTCGTCCAAGGCTGCCATGGCCGTGGCCGTCGAGTACGCTGAGCAGCGCCAGCAGTTCGGGAAGGCGATCGCGGAGTTCGGGCTCATCCAGGAGAAGCTGGCCGGAATGGCCGTGCGGCTGTACGCTCTGGAGAGCATGGTTTACCGGACGGCCGGGCTTCTCGAGTCGCGTAAGAGCGCAGAAGCGCACCCTGCGGCGGCGCTCGCCGACGTGCCGGTCGAGTGTTCGGCCAACAAGGTCTTCGGGAGCGAAACGTTGAGCTTCGTCGTGGACGAGGCGCTGCAGATCCACGGCGGGTACGGGTTCATGAACGACTATCCGGTGTCGCGCATGTACCGGGACGCCCGCATCAACCGCATCTTTGAGGGCACCAACGAGATCAACCGGCTCCTGATCCCCGACGCGCTCATGCGCCGGGCCATGCGGGCCGGGCTTCCGCTCCTGCAGGAGATGGCGGCGGCGCGGCAGGCCGTGGAGCGGGGCAGTGCCGGCGAGGCGGCCGGTTCAGCGGGATCCGGCGGGGGCGGGGCGTGGCTGCCGGGGCCCGAGTGGATGGCGGCAGCGCGGCGCGCCACCCTCTACGCGGCGTCCTTGCTCGTAGAGCGCCACGGTGCGGCTCTGGAAAGCCAGCAGGAGCAGGTCGCGCGGCTTGCCGACATGGTGATCGCCTTCTACGCGGCGCAGAGCGCCTGGATCCGGGCGCGCCGGGCCGCCCGCGAGGTCGCCGCGGCGGCGGGCCCCGGGGACGACCAGAAGGTGCATGCCCTCCTGGCAAGCCTGGTGATCGAGGAAAGCGCCCGGAGCCTTGAACAGGCCGGGCGGGACATCCTGGTGGACGCAGAGCGCGTCCAGCCGCTGTTGGCGGCGCTGCGGCGCCCTCCGGTGCCGGTCGTGGAGCTTCGCCGGCTCGTCGCCCGGGCGGTTCGCCAGGCCGGCGGTTACCCGCTTGGGCCGAGGTAAGCGCCGAGAATTACCCGCCGCCGGCGTCGGGTGCCGGCTGCCGCTTCTTTTCGGCCAGCTCCCGCTTGCCCATGCTGATGAGGCGGCGAACCATCTGGCCCCCGATCTTTCCGGCCTCGCGCACGGATAATTCGTCGGGGTTTCGCAGGTCGTCCGCCAGCCCCAGGTCGCGGGCGACCTGCTCTTTCAGGCTCTCCCTCACGGCATCTTCCCCTTGCACGCCAACTTCCTGTTGGGTATCTTGGGAGCGGCGCACCCTGTAGCGCTTCGGATGGGCCGTATCGTGCGTCTCGGTCACGGAGTGGACGACCTCCCTGGCAGGCAGGGTACGCCGTCGCAGGGCGCCTTATGCGCCGGCCGCGGGCCGGCGTACAACGCTTACCAAGCGCAGGGAAAGAGGATCTTCTCTCTCATGAAGCACATCGCGGTGCTCACCAGCGGCGGGGATGCCCCCGGCATGAATGCCGCCATTCGGTCCGTGGTGCGAGGCGGGATCGCCAGGGGACTCCAGGTCTGGGGCGTGCGGCAGGGCTACGCAGGCCTGATCGCCGGGGACTTCATCCCGATGACGGCGCGCAGCGTCGGGGGGATCATCGGGCAGGGCGGCACGGTCCT
>JBFMCJ010000443.1 GCA_040754675.1 Bacillota bacterium | reverse complement strand
TGCTGGTGAAGCTACTGTATGAAATGGGGGCGCGGGGTGCCCGGCGCGGGCTGGTCACCCTGTGCATCGGCGGCGGCATGGGTATCGCCCTGGTGGTGGAAGCCGTGTGAGCTCAGGCCGGCCGCCTCGCCGTGCGGCCTGCGCCGTGCGGCTCTGTTTGCCTTGAAGGGCACGGGTGCCGGGGTTGTTCCCCGGCACCTTCCTTTCGGGCTGCCGGGGCTGGGTGGCGGCGTGACCGATGCGGCCATTTCGTGGTACAATACGGATGCCATCTTATGGAATGGCAGCATGAATCAGGGAAGGAGCGAGGAGGGTGCAGGATCTCATCCCGGCCGGGGTCGTGTCGCTGCGGCTGCCCACCCCCTACCCGGTGGGTCCGGTGAACTGCTACCTGATCCAGGGGGAGTTGCCCACGCTGGTGGATACGGGTCCACCCACGGAAGAGGCCTGGGCGGCCCTGGTGCGCTTCCTGGAAGAGCATGGGTTGGGAGCAGGCGGGGCCTGGCAGGTGGTGATCACCCACGCCCACCCCGATCATTTCGGCCTGGGGGAACGATTGCGCAGCCGCTTCGGTGTGAGGGTCCTGGCGCCCCGGGCTGCGGCGGGCTGGCTGGCGCCCGGGAAGGTGGACGAATGGGAGGAGTTCCTCGCCGACTTCCTTCCCCGGGCCGGTGTTCCCGGCGAAGTTGTGCGCCAGTTGAGAAAGGGTCGCTTCGGACTGGGCGACTTCCGCGTGGAGTCGGGTCCCGACGGGTGGCTGGAGCCGGGCACCGCCGTGCGCATGGGGGACACCCCGTGGGAGGTGGTTTCCCTTCCCGGTCACTCTTCCTGTTCCACCGGCTTCTGGCGCCGGGAGGACGGGACCTGCCTGGGCGGGGATGCGCTTCTCCTGGACGCTTACGCTCACAGCGTGCTCGAGCCGGCCATGGACGGGAAGGGATGGTACCCCGGGCTCCTGCGGCAGATGGAAAGCCTGGAGCGTATCCGGCAGTTGGGGCCCGAGCGGGTGCTCCCGGGGCACGGGGAACCGGTCACCTCTCCCGCCTCGTTTGCCGCCTCCCGCCTGCGCTACCTGCGCGGGCGCACGGAAACGGTGTGGGGCCTGCTCATGGAGGGCGAGAAGACCCCCTACCAGGTGGTCCTTAACCTGTACCCCCATTTGAGCTGGGTGGAACTTATGTCGGGTCTGTGGGAGGTCATGGGATACCTGGACGTGCTGGAAGAGCGGGGGGAGGCGATCAGGGAAGAGGCCGGGGGCAAGCTGTACTACCGCGCGCTTTGAGACTCTTCCCCGGCCTGGCGGGTGCCCGGTGCGGCCCTGCCGTCGCGGGTCCTGGCCGGGCGGGATACGCCCGGGCTGCCCGGTACATAGAACCGCCATGGGTAGTCCCGGGCCTCTCCGGCGTAGTCGATTCCTATGCGGGGGCTCGCTGCCACCGCCGTCACGGGTGCGGAAGCGGGCCGGATGATGTACAGGGGGCCCCGTACCAGGTCGGCGCCGTTTTGCGCCAGGGTGATGCCCATGGCCTGGCAGAGGCGTGCCGGTCCTGCCCCCAGCCGGTGCCACAAGTCCCGCCGCCGCCCGGTGTCCTCGCCGGCGGGCCGGTCGCGACCCGCGCCGTCATCGCGGTCGGTGCGGGCGGTGGTTGACCCGTGCCCCCCTGAGCCGGCCCACTCCCCAAGGCCGCGGCGGGCGGCCATCAGTTCGATGCCCACGACCGGTTCCATGCCCCGCACCAGGACGGCGTGGGGCACCCCCTCCCGGGCGCATACCACGTTGAGGCAATGGTGCATGCCGTAGGTGAAATACACGTAGGCGTGGCCCGGAGGACCCCACATGACCTCGTTGCGGCGGGTACGGCGGCCGCCGAAGGCGTGGCAGGCGCGGTCGTCGGGTCCGATGTACGCTTCTACCTCCACTATGCGGCCGGCGGTGGTCCCCTCGGGCGTCTCGTGTACCAGGATCATCCCGAGCAGTTCGGGCGCCACTTCCAGCCCGTGCCGGGCATAGAACTCCCTGGGGAGCTTTTCCCCCGCGATGACCTGCGGAGCCTGCAAGCTGACCACCTCGTCTACCGTATCCGGATAGGCGCGGGCAGTCAAGCCTCAGGGGTGCCGGGGGTGCGGTGGCCGGGGCGGAGGAAGGCCAGGACCACCAGGGTACCGGTAACCAGGGCCAGCACGGTGCCCGGGGAATTCCCGAGGGCGGGACCGGCCACCCGGTAGGCCAGGTAGGCCATCACGCCGGACAGGCCGGCGGGGAGCCCCGCCCGTGCGGCCGGGCGGCGGAGAGAGGGCCGGCGCCCCAGCAGGCGGGCCAGGGTCAGCCAGTCCCACAGGGCCTCGATGAGGGTGCCGATGCCGATGGCCACCGCCGCCCCCGGCAGTCCCAGCCGGGGGACCAGCAGGTAGGTGAGACCCAGGTTGATGACCTCGCCCAGGGCGAAGTTCCGGAAGGCGAGGCCCGGCTCGTACCAGCCGTGCAGGGAGGCGGTCATTACCTGGTCGATGGTGACCAGGGGCGCCACCGTGGAAAGGATGATCAGGAGCAGTGCCGGTTCTGCGGTGCCGAAGGCAGAGCGGCAGAGCGGCTCGGCCAGCAGGAAGGTGAACACCGCGGCGGGAAGGGCCAGCATCCAGGCCTGGTAGAGTGACTCTTCGACCAGGCGGGGCGCGGCCCGGGTGTCCCCCCGGGTGCGGCACGCGGAGAGACCGGGCGTAAGGTTAAAAGTTAACGCCCAAACCAGGGTGGCCGGGAAGAAGGCGATCTGACCCGCCATGCCCCCCAACTGCCCGTACAGGGCCAGGGCCCGGTCTGGAGGATGCCCGGCGGCCCGCAGCAGAGCGGGGATCATGGCGGCGCTGATGGCCCCGGAAGCCATGGCCACCAGCCTTACGCTGGTGGAGGCCCAGGCGAAGCGGGCCATGGTCCCCAGGTCCTCCCGGAGCCGGGGTGCCCCGTCGTCCCGGCGGTGCTCCCCGGTGTCCGCCCCCCGCGGCGGATTCCGGCGCCGCGTCAGGGTCGGGTGGGAGTGCGCCCGCTGGAAGGAGGCGTACACGGAGAGGAGCCCCGCCGCTTCCCCTGCGGTGACGGCGCAGGCCAGGATGGTGGTGGCGGCCACCAGGGGCAGGGGCCCGGCCAGAGCCAGGACCGTGAGCCCGAACGCCGTCTGGGCGAGGGCTTCCACGAGGCGGGCACGGGCGGTGGGATAGGTGAAGTGGCGGCCCTGCAGGTAAGCCCGGTAGACCCCAGACACCGGTACCATCGCCACAGCCGGTGCCAGGGCCAGGATGGGCAGGTGCAGGGAGGGGTCATGGAACAGCAGGCGGGCGGCCGGCCTGCTGGCGGCCATGAGCAGGGCTCCCAGCAGGACCC
>JBFMCJ010000442.1 GCA_040754675.1 Bacillota bacterium | reverse complement strand
CTCCCGGTGCCCGAAACCCCTCATGGTGTTGTAGCAGTGGGTCACATGCCTGGCTCCAGCCCGAACGCCAGCCATGAAGTCCTCGTATGTGGCATCGGTGTGCCCAAGGGCAACCAGTACCCCCATCCGCGAGACGTGCTGGACCAGTTCGGGAGCGCCCGGCAACTCGGGAGCCACGGTTACAACCCGGACGGTACCTTCCCCCGCCCCCAGGAACTCGTCCATGAGGCTCTTGTCGGGCAAGCGAAACCAGGAGGGGTCGAAAGCTCCCGGGCGCCTGGGACTCAAGAACGGTCCTTCCAGATGGAACCCCAGACAACAGGCCCCCCCGTCCCCGCGACCCACCTCCGCCTTGTTCTCCTTCACAGCCTCAACAAGTTCCTCAGGGGTGGCGGCCATCACCGACATGAGAAAGCTGGTGACCCCTGTGCGGAGCACCCACTGGCGAAAGCCCTGCAAGCCGCGGGGATCCCCGTCTATCAGAGAATACCCCCCGCCCCCGTGGACGTGGACGTCTATAAACCCTGGTGCCACGGCGTATCCGGTTAGGTCAACCCCGGGTGCGCCTCCGCACACGCCCTTGCCCACGCCGGTCAGCTTGCCGCCGCTGAACGCCACGTGCGCCCCCGGCAAACGCTCCAAAGGGGTCAGGACGATCGCATTCCTCAACACATACTCCATATGCGGACGGCCCCTATACCAAGACTTTGGCATTGCGCAACATCGCCATGAAGTCGTTCTTGCCCTCGGTCGGCATCATCCGGCAGGTAAGCCGTACCCCTGCCTGGCTCAGCTTCTTGAACGTCTCCACGTTCTGCGGTGTAACAAAGACACTCTTGCTGACCTTCTTCGAGCCAACTACGAAGGCCATGTTCCCCACATTCATTTCCTGGAGTCCCAGGCCACCTTCATGAAGGGCCAATGCATCTTCCGGCGTCTTGCACAGAATGAACACATTCTCGTGCTCGTGAGCCGGGTCCCGAACGTATGCAAGAGTATCAGCCACCCCCAGCACCAGAACCTTAATGCCGGGCGGAGCCACCGACACCAAGATCATCCGCTGAAAATCGTCAGCGGCCACCTGATCGTTGGTCACGATGAGGGTATCGATCCCTTCATGCTTGGCCCAGGCCACCACCACTTGCCCGTGGATGAGACGGTTGTCAATGCGCAGGTGTTTGACCGGCATTTCCGCTCTCATTCTCCCCTTCCCGTGCCGACATCGCCGACCGAAGGGCTGCCACCACGTCCCGCACCCCTTCCCGCCCCGCCTGCACCGCTACGCGGGCGACGTCCGCCGCCGATGAAGCATCCCTGGATACAAGTACCTCCAACAGCATCGGCAGGTTGAGCCCCGCTATTATTGTCATGCGGCTGCCATGACGCCATAACGTCGCAGCCGCATTGGCAGGACTCCCTCCGAAAAGATCAGCCAGTACCACCAACTGTTCGGTACCCAACCGTTCTGCCGCCGCCCGGATGGCAGCAGCCAACGTACCCGGATCTTCGGAGGGGTCCAGACCCAGGGCCACCACGTTCTCTTGGGGCCCCAGGATAAGCTCAGCCGCCTCAAGCAGCCCCCTTGCCATTCCCCCATGCCCGACCAAAATAACCCCAACCATTCCCTCCGCCCCGCAGCTCTAAATTACCCGCCGTATCCTGCCCCGGTATGGCGCCATGACCCGCTGATTGTGAACCTCGCTGCCGTCTAAGTTTTGGGAACGGAGAACGGGAGGCTCAAATCCGCGGCGCACGAGCTCCTCCGTCGTGCGCACCATGAGTTCGTTGATCAGGGCTGCACCCACCACGGTCGATGACGGACCCACCGGAACCTCCAGACCCTCCACCCGCACAAGAGCATCACCCGGACCGCCCATCGTGTCCAGCACCACGTCAGCCAGTTCAAAAAGCCGCTTCCCCGAACAGTGCCGCGAAGAAACAGACCGCGAGAATTCCACCGCAGTCAACGCAATCACGCTCAGGCCCTTGTCCCTCGCCGCCATGGCCATCTCGATGGGGGCAGGGTTGCGGCCTGAATTGCTGATCACGATCATGGCCTCCCCGGGGGAGAGTTCGTAATCCCTCAACAGCGAAACCGCATAACCCTCCACCGTCTCTGCCTTTCCGAAAGTGGGGTCGTAAATCACCTGCACCGCCACCAAACCACCCGCCCGGGCCTGGATCTCCAGAGCCAGGAGTTGCGAGTGACCAGAACCGAACACGTGCACGAGCCCCTGACGTGCGATCACGCCCGCGAGGATCCCGGCGCCTGCCCGCACCGCCTCCTCATTTGCCTCCGCCACTCGCCGAAGGAGGTCAATAACCGCATTCAAGTATCGACCCATTCTCCACCTCCACGAAGGAGGCGTGGAGGAGGCCCACAAATTCCTCCCCCACGCCCGGTTTCACGCCAGCCAGCCCAGCGCGCCAAACACCATTCCGATGACGAACAGGATCAGGATCACCCAGAGCGGATTCATCTTATAGCGCTTCAGAAGCCAATAGGCCAGAGCTGTGAAGACCACCGGGATCAACCCGGGCAATATGGCATCCAGTTGCTTTTGCACCTCTACGGTCTGCTTGACAACCTGGCCAGCAACGGTGACCGTTTGAGTGTAAGTGAGGGGGGTCTTCGCGGCGATGATCGAGGGTATGAACCCGCCCAGCACGATGAGACCCAGGATCATCGCACCTTCAGTAAGGCGGGCGATGGTACCCCCGGCGAGCGAGGTGGCAAGCTGGCGCCCCTGCGCGTACGCCCACATGAATTGCCAATACCGCACCAGGGTGTATGGTACGGCCACCAAGAGGATGACCAAGATGGGACCCGCCATGCTGCCCTGCAAAGCCAGGGACGCCCCAATCGTGAAGACGATGCTGTTGTAAAGCGCCCATACCAGGGTGTCGCCCACGCCCGCCAGCGGCCCCATGAGGCTCACCTTAACGCCTTCAGCGGATGCCGGAGCACCAGCTTCCTCCATGGCGGCCGCAGAGCCCAGGATCAGCGGAGCCCCCACGACAGGGTTGGTATTAAAGAACGCCAGATGCCGTTTCAGGGCTGCTGCCAACTCGTCCCTACTGGGAAAGAGCCGCTTCAGGATAGGAACCATGGCATAGCAGAACCCCAGCGCCTGCATACGCTCGTAGTTCCACGATATCTGGAAGCTCACCAGGTACCGCCAGAACGAGCTGAGCAGATCTCCTCTCGTAAGCTTACGATCGGCGGCCTGCACCCAAGGTCACCCCCTCGTCCCGGTACTTCAGCACGATGAACATGACGCTCACGGCAAGAGCGAAAATCGCTATCCCCAGTAGTGCCGTGTGCAGGTACGCATACAGCACGAAGCCCAGCAACAAGAAGTACCAGTACCGTTCCACTGGCATGATCT
>JBFMCJ010000441.1 GCA_040754675.1 Bacillota bacterium | reverse complement strand
CCGTCCCCGGTGCTGTATTGCCTCGTCAACCAGGTCGAGGGTACCCGGTGCCAGCGGCACCATCCGCTCGGTCCGCAGTTTGCCCAGCGGCACTTTGAGCCAAGCCCCTTTGCCCGGCACTTCATGTACGCAGTCCAGTTCCAGAGCGAGGAGTTCCCCCATACGTAGCCCGGTATGACGCAAGATAAGTAGACCGCAACGCTTGAAGGGATCCTCCAGGGTCAAGAAGGCACGACACAGGGCTTCATCCTGTTCTGGGGGAAGATAGCGGGGCAAGAAGGAGGAGAGTTTGGGGATGTCCTGGGCAAACAGCAGTCGCCGCCGGGGCGCTTGTTCCCAGCCCCACTCTTCCAGGTCATCGAGAAAGCGCTTGACCTCCATCACCAGGCCGCGCCGGTGGGAAGCGCTCACCGGTTGGTGACTGACTTCCACTAGCCAGGGCTCCAGGTGGCGTTCCCGCTGCAACTGGCCGAAGGAGCTGAGGCCGGGGTCAAGGGCCTCTACAAATGCCCTGAACTGGCACAACGCGTCTGCGTAGCCAGCTACGGTACTGCTTGAGTACGGCAGCCAGCTGGTAGAGATAACGCCGTACCACCTCCCGCAGTCCCGGCGTCCGCACCCGGCCCAGACGGCGTTCCCAGGTACCATCCCCCGCCAAAGCGTGAGTGGCCGTCCGGTGGAAGATACCCAGGTGATACAGGAGATTCTCTATCGCGTGGAGCGAAACCCCGAAGTGCTTGTGCCGATGGTTTTCACGATCCTCGTGCTCCTGCACCGCGGCCCGGAAGTCAGCCAGGTCACTCGGGTCCAAAGCATGCAGCGTTTTCCCCGTCTGAATGAGGATCCGCAGGATGGCCTGGGGGATCATGGACCCAATATGGCGCCGGCCAAATCGCAATTCACGCGCACCGGCTTCGAGACGGTCCAAGGCTTCCGCATGAGGGGATAGCCGGGCGTAGTTCATGATGCTCTGAAACTTGTGTGCCAGCATGAATGCATAGCCGGGCCGCAAGTATCCCCAGAGCATCAGGAAGTTGAGAAAACAACGCTCCTCCGGATCCAGGTCCTGCAAGTAGGCTACACACGCCGGGTGGGACCAGAGCGCTTCCGGGACCTGCCTGATCAAGCGCTTGGCTGCATTCATGGTTGCCCGCCTTGAGGTCGGCGAACTGCGAATGCTGGGGACCAGCTGGGCGTAGGTGCGCAGGGCGGCGTCGGCCAGTTGCGGCCGGGGCAGGGCCACGGTCATCGGCGCATCACCTCCATGGCCTGGTCATACTCGGTCCGCACCCGCTTAGGGGAGCACCGCACATAGGCCAGACTGGCATCCATGCTGGCATGTCCCAATAGTTCCTTGAGCACGTAGGGGATCAATGCCAGCTTCGGCTAAGTTCAGGGCGTAGGTGTGGCGTAGACTGTGGGGATGGGCCCGCGCTACGTTGGCCTGGGCCCGGTGATAACGGAAGATGCTGCGGACGCCCTCCGCGCTGAGGGGTTGCCCTCGACGGGGGCCTTTAAGCACCAAAAAGAGCTGGGAGCAGCTGCTATCCGGTCGCTCATGTAGCAGATATTGGTGAATCAAAGAGATGACCTCAGGAGCTACCGGCACCACCCGCTCCTTTGCACCTTTGCCCCACACGCGGAGTTGACGCTCGTCAAAATCCACGTCACGGACCTTAATTCCCAGCGCCTCGCTCACTCGCAGACCGCCGAAAAGGCAAAGCGCCAGGGCCTTGTCCCGGCAGCTCCGCAGGCTGCCCACCAGCGCCTCCACCTCGGGCGGCTCCAAAGCACGCGGCAGTTCCCGAGGGATCTTAAGCGTGGCCGCACGCTTCCACCTGCGCGCATATACGTGCCCCAGCAGGCCTCGCTTGCGGGCCTCGGCTGGCCAGATGGTTTTGAGCCGGGAGGGGATGGGGGTCTTGACCAGAGTGCCGATACTGACGTGGAAGTGGTAAAAGCCACTGATGGCAGCCAGTCGCTGATTGATAGTGCGGGCCGCGTATCCCCGATCCCGCTGATCGTAGATGGAGAACACCCCGGGTTGCCGCCGCGGGTTAGTAGCGTGCAGTTGGTCGGCGATGAACTCCAGCAAGGCCGCAAAGGTCAGTTCTGCATACGAATAAGACCTAGCCCTAGCCCGGATTACCACGGCCCTGAGTTCAACTAACATTTCCCATATACTGTGGGGTTGAACAGGCGGCCGAAAGCCGAGCGTGGGCCCGGATGACCATGTTAGTTTTTTGACTAAACGTCACGTACTCACCCGAAGATGAAGCGTAAGCGCTTGTTTTCCAGCCAAGGTATGGGCGTGGAGATATCCGGGAAGCCTGCGGCCACCAGGAGTGGGTTGTGTGCATGTCGGTTGAAACGCACCTGGAGTTCGCTGTCCGTCAGAGTGATACGGGCGGCGGCGTCGACCAGATCGCGGAAGATGTGGTTGGACTTGGCGGTCTGGTAACCCCGGCCTACCCGGGTGCCCAGCCAGCGGTAGAGGCTGCTGGCCATGAGCGTCAACTGTAAGTCGCAGTTGACCTCACTACGCGTCCAAGCGTAGCCGGGCTCAGGTCTAACTGGCGTACATCGGCCACGGCAGCGGGCTCGGGGCACACCCCCGGAGGGCGTTCCTCGTCGCGCCGGCGGGGCAGGCGGGCAAACCCCTCCTCTTTCAGGACGGCGTCAATGGTGGCCGGGCTGCAAGGCTGGCCGGCTTCGGCCAGCACCTGGCTGATATCGTAGATGGAGAGATTCTGCTTGCGCAGGGCGATGATGCGTTCCCGGCTCTGGTCTTGCTTGGGGGCGATCTGGGGCCCTTTAGCTGGGGGCAAGAAGAAAGCCCGGTGGGGGTCTTGGCGGAACTGGTGACAGAGGACGCGGAAACTGCCTGGGGAGTAACCGAAACGGGCGGCGGCCTCGGTAGAGGAGAGGCCTTCGACGAAGTAGGCGCGGAGTGCCTCATACTGGCGGTGGGTGGAGTTAGTGGGTTCGAGGAAGTGGCAGGCGTATTCTGTTAGGTATTTACCTTTACTGTCATACATACTTCCACTATACCATCTATCATGCACCAAGTCAGGAGGGTGCCTGGAAAAGCAAGGTCACTTCCACAAAGGCTCTGAAGCAGGGGGATACAGAGGAGGGGGATGTGGAGGCAACTATATCTATCGTAAGATGAGATGGTGAGTATGCTTGGCTATGTACGACTGGTGCCTAACACCATTAGGCAACAGGATGGCGTGAGCAACAGCCACCGCAGCACGTTTGCTGCCTCGCCGGGCGGCAATACGGTGATAGAGCGCGGATAAGTAGCTCCCTTTTACGTGCGATGCAGATCGAGCTGCCTCAACCAGAGTGGCGCGCAGATGCGGACTACCTTTGCGGGTTTTGGTGTTCTTACGTTT
>JBFMCJ010000440.1 GCA_040754675.1 Bacillota bacterium | reverse complement strand
GCGGCGGAGGAGAAGTTCCTGCGGGCGGCGGCCCTGGATCCCTTCACGGCCACCTATGCCGCCGACCTGGCGCAGATCTACACCGCCGTTGGGGTGATGTACCAGGGCAAGGGGTCTTATTACGCGCAGGCGGACGAGTGGCTGGAGCGGGCGTTCAGGGCGCAGTCCCACTCGCTCCGGCTGCGTATGGCGGCGTGCGACCTGCTCCTGCAGCGGGGTGAGGTGGATCGGGCCGCCCGGGAGGCGGAGGCGGTGCTGGACCTGGTGCCGTTGGCCACGGAGTCGTGGGAGGGTGCGGCCCGGGCCTGGATGCTGGGGGCGCGGTTCCACCTGGACCGGGGTGCCCCGGCGGCGGCTTTGGCGTACATCGAGAAGATGCTCGAGTTGCCGTCGCGTATGGAAAAGGTTAACGAGAGGCGGCAGGAAGTGCGCCGGGGACTGTACCGCGGGCCATCATGGACGCCCGCCCTGCAGATGGCCCTGGGGCAGGCCCGGTTCCTGAAAGGTGACTTCGCGGGCGCGGTGCAGGAACTCGAGAAGGTGAAGGCTGACCGCAACCTGGGGGCGATGGCGCAGGCGTGGATGGCGGCTGCGCAGTACCGCCTGGGGCACGAGGCGGAGGGGGACAGGCTTGCCCGCGACCTGATCGCGCGGGATGCGGGGCTGGGCGAGGAGATCAGGCGGCTGCGCGAGCAGCCCGTGGCCGGGTCGTAACGGGGAGCGGGAGGGGTGCAGCGTGGGAATCCCCAGGAACGAAGTAATCGACCAGGAAGCGGATTTGCGGGAGGGTGAAATCGACCTCCGGCAACTCCTGCGGGTGCTGCGAAAGTGGGCGTGGGTGATCGCCCTGATCACCGTGGTGGCGGTCATCAGTGCCGCCGTGCTCAGCTATTTCGTGCTGGACCCGGTGTACGAGGCCCAGGTCACCCTGATGGTCACCCAGGCGCTTCCGACCACCCAGCCCGGCGGGCAGCCGTTGCAGGGGCAGGGCCTGGATCAGTTGATGAGCGTGCTGGCCCGGCTGCCGCAGATGACCCTGAACACCTACGTAGGCCAGTTGACCAGCGAATCCCTCATGCAGCGGGTATTGGACGCGCTGGACCTGGACCGGCAGGGGTACACGGCCCGCAGCCTGGCCGGTCTGGTCCAGGCCAAGAACATCAAGGACACCAACCTCATCCAGGTGACGGTTTCCCACACCGATCCCCACCTGGCGGCGGAGATAGCCAACGCCGTTTCCCGCCAGTTCGTCGAGTTCGTGTCCGAACAGAACCGGGAGCAGATGGCCAAGTCGGTGGAGTTCCTGGAGAAACAGAGCGCCGAGGTAGAGGGCGAACTCAAGGCGGCCCGGCAGAAACTCCACGATTTCCAGGTCCAGGCGCGGGGCGTGGCGGTGGTGCAGCAGGAGTTCGACTCCAAGAGCGCTGACCTGGCGCGCATGCAGTCGGAAGCGGTTCAACTTGGGGTGGCCATCGACCAATTGCAGGCGGGGGTGCGGGGGCTGCAGGAGACGCTGGCGTCGACCCCCCGGACGGTGATGGTGGAGGAGGACGGCAAGAAGATCGAGAGGCTCAACGACGTGTACATTTCCCTGTCCCAGATGCTGGAGCAGAAGCAGGTGGAGCTGGCGGAGAAGCAGGCGCGCCTGGGCAGCACCCGCCGATTCATCGCCCAACTGGAGGCGGATCTGGCCGACCTGCAGGCCGAACTGGTGGACAAGCAGGCCCAGGAGAGCGAGTTGCGGGCGCGGGTCGATCAACTGAACCAGACCTACCAGACCCTGCTGCAGAAGAAAACCGAGGTCCAGATTGCCCGCTCCATCAATCTGGGCGAGACCTCTATCCTGGTGGTCTCGCCGGCGTACATCCCCAGCCGTGCCGCCCGCCCCAACCGGCAACTCAACATGGCGGTGTCCGGGGTGCTGGGGGTGATGGTGGGGGTCATGCTGGCCTTCCTGCTGGAATACCTGGACAACACGGTGAAGGGCGCCGAAGACGTGCAGCGCGTGCTGGGGGCACCGGTCATCGGCAACGTGCCGCTTTTCACCGGTGCCGATCGGGGGAGGTAGGGCCGTGAACCTCTATCTCGTCAGTCACCGTCATCCCAAGTCGCCCGCAGCGGAGGCCTTCCGCACCCTGCGCACGAGTCTCGCCTTTGCCTCGCCCGAGCCCGTGCGCACCCTGCTGGTGACCAGCGCGGCGCCCGAGGAGGGCAAGAGCACCATCGTCAGCAACCTGGCCGTGGCCCTGGCCCAGGCGGGCAAGCGGGTGCTGGTGGTCGACGCCGACCTGCGCAAGCCCCAGCAGCACCGCATCTTTGACGTGCCCAACCACCGGGGGCTCACCAACATCCTGGTGGGAGAAGCCGAGGTAGCCGACGTGCTGAGGGCTACGCCGGTGCCGGGCGTGGATCTGGTCAGCTCCGGCCCCATCCCTCCCAACCCGGCGGAACTGCTCGACTCGGAGCGGGCCCGTTCCTTGTGGCCCGCCCTGGCGGCACAGTACGATTGTGTGCTCATAGACTCCCCTCCCCTGGTGGCGGTGGCGGACAGCGTCATCCTCAGCACGCAGGTGGAGGGGGTGCTGGTGGTGGTGAGGGCGGGCGTCACGCGTATCGATCTCCTGCGGGAGTCCCGGGCCCTGCTGGAGAAGGCGGGGGCGCGGGTGCTGGGAGCCATCCTCAACGAGGTGCGCCACGCCCCGCGTGACTACCGCTATTACTACTACTACCACAGCGAGCAGAAGCGCCGGGCTTCCGAGGAGGAGTAGCGCCTCCACGGCAGAGGGGGTGCTGGGGTGCCAGCCCGTGCCAGAGCAGACGAGACTACCGTGACGCACGCTGGCACTGCGCGTACGGAGCCCGCGCCGGGACCGCGGCGGGTGGTATGTGATATGCACGTACATGCATTGCCCGGCGTGGATGACGGTGCCGCCGATTGGGGTGAGAGCCTGGAGATGGCCCGGCAGGCGGCTGCCTGCGGGGTCACCCACCTGGTGGTGACGCCCCACTACCTGCCCGGTGTGTATGACGCGGACGCCTCCCTGGTAAGGCAACTGACCGGGGAGTTCCGGGAGCGCATCGCTACGACGGGGATTTCGCTGGAGGTGCTGGAGGGCTCCGAGGTATTCCTCTCCCTGGAGGTCCCCGACCTCCTGCGCAGGGGTGTCCTGACGACCCTGGGAGACCGGGGTGACCACCTGCTGGTGGAGTTGCCGGCGGGCGAGTTCCCCCGCTGGACTGCCGAAGTGCTGTTTCGCGTGCGCCTGCAAGGGGTGGTGCCCGTCCTGGCCCACCCGGAGCGAAACCACGTCCTGCAGCACAGGCCGGATCTGCTGGGGGACCTGGTGCGGCAGGGGGCGCTGGTGCAGGTGGAGGCGGGGAGCCTCACCGGGCTGCACGG
>JBFMCJ010000439.1 GCA_040754675.1 Bacillota bacterium | reverse complement strand
GATCCTGGATACTTCGACCATTTCCCGGGAAATGGCGGGCGGAAGGGGCGGCCCGCACGGCACTCGAACCACCGGCTCATGGAAACTCACGGGACGCCGAGCCAGCAAGACGCCTGGGAGCACCGCAGGCGAACCCTGCTCCCGGCTGCGGCACGCGCCGCCCGCTGGGGCCCGGCCATAGCCTACATGATCGGCAACTGGCTGGTCTCCGGCACCCCGGGCGACCGCATCGGGCCGCTCCCCGCCCCGGACTGGTTGCTCCACGGCCTTGCCTACTTCGTTTTCGGGCTGCTGCTTCATTTCGCCACCGGGCACAAACGCCTGGCACGGGTAATGGCCATGGCCATCCTGGCCTCATACGCTGCGGTCGACGAGTGGCATCAGAGCTGGGTGCCGGGCCGCACGGCCACCCTTCCGGACTGGCTTGCCGACGTCGCGGGCGGGGGGCTCGCATTGTCCCTGACAGGATTGCGAAAAGGCCGCGCCCGGAAGGCTCTTCTCTCGGGAGGCCTGCTGCTGGCGCTCGCCGCTCTGGTGGCCTCGCCTGCCCCCGGTCAGCCTGAGGCGGTCCAGGATGGCGATGCCTCCTGGGTTGCGGCGCACCGGCTGCTGGGCGAAGCGGAAAGCGCTCTTGCGGCAGGGGACCTGAAGCTTGCAGAGCAGACGCTGGCACGCGCCGCCGTCCCGCAAAGCGAGCGCAGCTACCGTGCCTTTCGCCGCCTCATGCTGCAGGCTCGCATCGCCCTCGCGCAGGGCCGCCCCGGCGATGCCGTCCAACCGGCCCGAAGCGCCCTCGAGCTGGCCGTTGAGGACGATCGCCTCGACGCCCAGATGGTGCTTGCCGAAGCGCTGGCCGCTTCCGGTTCGAACCCCGAAGCCCTCGACGCACTGGCCTCTGCGGCCGAAGGGGCGGTGATACTCTACCGGGGTGACCTGCGCCACGAGGTGCTGACCCGGATGGCCGGCCTGGTCGGCACGATAACCCTTGAGGCACCCGAAGCCCGCACGCGCCTGTTGCGCTACGGCCGGGTGCTGGCTCGCTTCGGCCGGTGGCAGGAAGGTGCCACGCTCTTCTCCCGCCCGGGCTGGCAGGAGCAAGAGGCCGCAGCCGCGTCCGAGCTGGCCCGTGCCCTTGGAGCCCTCGGGCAGCGTATCCGGCGGCTTTCGGTGCTGCAGCAGGCCCTCGAATCCGGGCAGCGGCAGGGATGGCCTGCGGGCCAGCTTTCACCCCTGCGCCTCCAACTCGCCGCAGAGTTCCAGGACGCGCTCCCGGCGCGGGCCACCGCTTTGCTGGAGGACGTCCTGCGAGAGGACCCCGGGACCTCAGCCGCCGGCGAGGCCCTGGCGGCGCTCGTGCGGGCGGCTATCGACGTGGGCGATTTCGATACCGCGGCCGCCCGGATCCAGAAGCACGGCCCCGCCGCGGCGGGAACGGCGGGATGGCGGGATGCCCTGTGGGCCCTGTTCGCGGCCGCCTACAGCCCACCCGGCACTCGCGACAAGCGCCCCGGGGATTTGGCTGCCGCCCGCCGCGCACTGGACGCCCTGGCGGCGGGAGCAGCGCGTGACCCCGCGGTCCTGTACTGGCAGGCCCGCCTGGCGTGGGAAAGCGAACCGCGTGACGGCGGGGCAAAGCCCGACGGCAACAGCGCGAGGGTGGCCGCGCTCATCCGTGACCTCACCGCGTCGCAACCCCTGTCCTACTACAGCGTGCTGGCGCACGAGCGTTGGCCGGACCTCGCGCCCGCGCCGGTCCCACGACCCGTGTCCGGCGCCCCCGCACCTGCTGCCGAAAGTTCCGGGGGGCCCGAGGAGAGTGCCGTTCCTTCCGGCATCCTGGCCCTCAAAGCGCAGGGCCTTGCGCGCGAGGCGGCGCGAGAGCTTCTCTATCTGGCAAACGGCCGCTCGAGCTCCGAAAACGCCGGTCCGCCCGGGGAAGCCCGCTTCCCGGGCCTCCTCTTTACCCTGGCCCGGTGGCAGCTCGAACTGGGCGAGTTCAGGGCGGCCGGCAGGACTCTCAACCGGCTGTTCGGCGAGCAGCCTGATGCGCTTGTCAGCCCGGACGCCCGCCGCCAGGCACTGGTGGGCCTGTTCCCCACACCCTACGAGGCGGCCGCACGCGCCGAGGCCGCCGCCCGGGGGATGGACCCGCTCATCGTCCTGGCGGTGATGCGGGAGGAGAGTTCCTTCGAACCGCTGGCACTTTCACCCTCGAGCGCTTACGGCCTGATGCAGATCATCGAACCCACCGCCCGCTGGCTCGCCGGCCGGGAAGGCATGGCGATCCCCGACCCCGCGGCCCTCTATGACCCGTCTCTCAACATCCGCTTGGGCACTGCCTACCTGCGGTACCTGCTCGACCGTTACGGCGAACTGCGCGTGGCGGCCGCCGCGTACCATGCGGGGCCGGGCCGGGTCGACCGCTGGCTGCAGGCGTTCGGCACCACAGATGCGGAACTGTTCGTGGAACGCATCCCGGTGGCTGCCACCCGCCGCTACGTGCAGAACGTGTACCGCTCGTACCGGGTCTACCAGCAACTTCACGGATCCGGGATGTGACGCCGCACGCCGCGCACGCCGCGGCCCCGTAGCCGGTATCGTATCCAAAGAAACCTCTTCAAAGGGTCTCCAGAAGCCGGGCCAGGAACGCCGTGCGCAGCGGCAGCGAGGGCACGTACACGTATTCGCTCGCCGAGTGGGCACCGTCGCCATCGGGACCCAGCCCGTCCAGCGTAGGCACGCCGAGTTCGGCGGTGATGTTGCCGTCGCTTCCGCCGCCCACCTGCGCCTCCCCCAGTTCCAGGCCAAGCTCGGCAGCCAGGCCGCGGGCCTGCTCGTAGAGGGCAGCCGACGCCTGGCGTTCGAGGGGCCACCGGTTGACGCCGCCGGAGACCTCCAGCCGGGCCCCGCCTCCGGCCTGCAAGCTCCGCATGGCCCGGTCGATGCGCTCGGCTTCGGAGCGGGTGGCGAAGCGCACGTCCACGTCGGCCCAGGCCCGTTCCGCCACGACGTTTGGCCGGGTGCCGCCGCCCATGACCCCCACGTTGACCGTGGTGCCGCTCTCCCGGTCGGAGAGCGCGTGCACCGCCAGCAGTACCTCGGCCAGGGCCACGTTGGCGTTGATGCCCCGCCAGAAGTCGTTACCGGCGTGGGCGCTGCGGCCGGTGACGATCAGCCGGTACTGGGCCACGCCCTTGCGGGCGGTCTTGACGGCGCCGCCAGGGCCGGCCGGCTCGAGCACGAGGGCATAGGCGGCGCCTTTCGCGCAGGCCTCGATGATGGGCCGGGCTGAAGCGCTGCCCACCTCCTCGTCCGCCGTGACCAGAAAGACGACCGGGCGGTTCGGCGCCGAGCCCACCGCCCGCAGCGCCTGCACAGCCCACGCCATCATGACCAGGCCGGCC
>JBFMCJ010000438.1 GCA_040754675.1 Bacillota bacterium | reverse complement strand
AAGCGACGCAGGGCGCGCCTGCGCGCTGGATAAGGGCGCCTGCGCAGGCGCCGTGGAAGGGGGCGGGAGGGTGTACGGCTCGCGAAGCGCAAGCCCCCGGCCGGGGCCGGGTTGCCGGATCCAGCCGGCCACGGTTCCCTGCACCACCAACACGGCATTGGCGGTGCGGCCCGTCAGTTCGACGCTCAGCATGGCGTGCGCGCTGCTGGGGCGATCTTTCCCACCGCCCGCCGCGCCTTGCTCGCCGAAGAACAGGAGCACGATCCGGTCGCCGGGGACGGCCTCGGCACGCTGAAGGCGGCGCCCCTCCAGGTACTTGCGCAGCATCATGCAAAACGCAGGCGGCTCCGGCGGGTTGGCGGGGGAACGGGCCCTGTCAGGGAGCAGCCCGAAGGCGAGCCGCCCGGGCGCGGTGTCGATGACCAGCCGCATCTGTCGTCCTGCGCCGTAAAGGTGGAAGATCAACACGCTCGGAGCCGGCTGGGAGATGCGCTGAACCCAGGCCCCCGATGCCTGCCGGTCCAGTTCCGGGGCGAGCGCCGAGAGATCCCGGGCGCCGGGCTGCCACCTGCTTGCCATCCTTCAGGCCCCCAGCGATTGTACCACGGGGAGGAAAGCCGGCTCCCACGCCGCCGCTCTGCCCGGGGGCGAAGGGCGTCCGGTCTCTTCCAAGAGGAAAGCCACCGCCGGCGGCGAAGCTCCGTGCCATGAGTTTCCACTCTGTTCGCCGCCCGGTGCTGGCCGCGGGCGGGCTCCTGTTCGCGGTGGTCGTCGCCGCGGGTGCGGTATTGGTCCGCGCGCAGGCCGAGCCTTTGCCTTCTGCGCCGGCCGCCGCCCGGCGGTGGATCGACTCCGCTCTGGAAGACCTGGCGCGGGGCCGGACGGAGGCCGCAGCCGGCAAGCTCCGCCTGGCCCGCTGGACGGCCCCGGCCGACCCCGAGGCGACGATCCTGCTTGCGTGGGTCCACGCCGCACGGGAGGAGTGGCAGGAGGCGCGCTCCTTGCTGGGGGCCGTGGACGTGGAGAGCCTCCCGCCCTCCTGGAGAGCAGCCGCCCTGGGTGTCGTGGGCATGGCGCACCAGGCGCTGGGTGAAGCGGCCCGTGCGGCGCAGGCCTACGGGCAGCTTCTCGAAAGCGACCCCACCGCCGCACTGGCCCACGAAGGGCTGGGCAAGCTGGCAATGGATGCCGCCTCCGACAGCCGGACGGCTGCCGAGCTTCGTTCCTCGTGGCCGGCCGGCGCCGGCGCGGCGGCACCGGACTCCCCGGATGCATGGCGCAAGCTTGCGGAAGATGAGCTGCGAGCGGCCCTCAAGCAGGCCCCCGACCGGATGCAACTGTACGTGAGCCTGGCCCGCAGCCTGATGGATTCGCAGCGGTGGGAAGAGGCCGGCGCCGTGCTGAAGGAGGCCCTGCGCGTCAACTACCGGGTGCCGGCTCTCCATTACCTGCTGGGCGAACTCTACGAGCGCCAGGGTAACGAGGCGGCGGCCATCGGGGCCTACCGGCGTGCGCTGGAGATCGACCCCACCTACCGGCCCGCCAGCGAACGCCTCGAACGCCTGCGGCGCGCAGCGCCCTGAGCCTCCTCGGCAACGTCGCCCTCTCCTGCATGACCTGTCCTGCGAGCCTCCCCCATAAAACTTAAAGGGGCAGGACAGCCTCACCCCGCCGGAAGGGCCAGGGCAAAGACATCATGAAGCGCCGCCAGAAGTCCACCGCGCCGCCGCCCGGCGCGGAACTTTCGGGTGCCGACTCCCTTCCTCTGTCGGAGGTCTTTCGGCGCCTGAAGACCAGTGCCGCCACCGGGCTCGATCCGGCCGACGCGGCAGCTCGCTCCATGCAGGACGGGTACAACGACCTGCTGCACGGGGGCGGCCCTTCGGCGCTTGCGCTCCTCTGGGATCAGATCCGGTCGTTCATGACGCTGCTTCTCATCGGGGCCGCCCTTCTCTCCTACGCCCTCGGTGAGGAACTGGACGCGCTGGCCATCGCAGCGATCGTGGTGCTCAATACGCTGCTCGGGTTCGGGCAGGAGTATCGGGCCGAGCGCGCCATCGAAGCCCTGGCCCAGTGGCGGGCGCCAAAGGCCCGCGTGATGCGGCGCGGCCAGGTTCTCGAGATACCCGCCCGGGAAGTGGCGCTCGGAGACATCCTCCTGCTGGAAGCAGGCGACCGGGTGCCGGCCGATGCCCGCCTCATCGAAGCTTACGCGCTCCAGGCGGAGGAATCGGCCCTGACCGGCGAGTCCGCCCCTGTTCCCAAGATTGCCGCCGAACTGCCGCCGCCGGGTGCCGCCCGCGGCGCTGGGCAGGCTTCCCACATGGTCTTGACGGGCACCACCGTCGTGTCGGGCAGCGCCCGCGCCGTGGTGGTGCGCACGGGTGCCTTCACGGAACTGGGGCGCATCGCTGCCATGGTGTCCGGGACACCGCGTTCGGACAGCCCCCTGCAGCGCTCGCTCGAACATCTGGCGCGCTGGCTGGTGGGCATATGCGCCGTGGCCGTGGCCCTGGTCTTCGCGGTCGGCGTGGCCCAGGGCCAGCCCTGGTACGGAATGTTCATGGTCGCCATCAGCCTGGCGGTGGCAGCCATCCCGGAGGGCCTTCCCGCAGCGGTGACGGCGGCACTGGCGCTGGGCGTACAGCGCATGAGCCGCCGGCGCGCCATCGTCCGCCAGCTTTCGGCCATCGAGACGCTGGGGTGCGCGAGCGTTATCTGCGCCGACAAGACCGGCACCCTCACCCTCAACGAGATGACCGTGGCCCGGATCGAGGCGCCCTGGGGAAGTGCGTCGGTGAGCGGCGAGGGGTTCGAACCCAGGGGGTCCTTCCTGGTGGGCGGCCGGCCCGCCGACCCCCTGGCCATCCCGCCCCTCGAACGCCTCCTGATGGCGGGGGTGCTGTGCAGCCACGGGGACGTGGCTCACCGCGGCCGCCGGTGGGGGGCGGTAGGGGACCCGACGGAGGCTGCACTGGTGTGCGCGGCTCGCAAGGCGGGGCTCGACCCCCCGCACCTGCGCAGCCGCCACCCGATCGTGGTGGAGGCTCCATTCGAGGCACACCGCCGGCGCATGAGCGTGGCGGTGGCGGCCAGCGCGCCCCGGGTGGCCGAGATCTTCGTCAAGGGTGCGCCCGATGCGGTCATGTCCTGCTGCCGGTGGTACCAGGCGGCAGGGGGCGAGCGGGCCCTCACCGACCGGGATCGGGCCGGGATCCTGGCCAGGGCAGAAGGGCTGGCCGGTGAGGGCCTGCGCGTTCTTGCGGTGGCGGGCCGGCGCGTGCCCCGGGCCGCGCTCCCCGACCCCGGTTCGTCCATAGAAGTCGTGGCGGCGGCGCTGGAAGGAGATCTCACGTTCCTGGGCCTCGTGGGGCTGCGTGACCCGCCGCGGCCGGACGTGCCTGCCGCGATCGAGCGGGC
>JBFMCJ010000437.1 GCA_040754675.1 Bacillota bacterium | reverse complement strand
CTTCCCCAGGGCGCCCTCGGGCAGGCGCACCTTGCCGTCGAGAACGTCGAGGTGGGCCTGGCGGTACTGTTCCGGCGTGCCGATGTCGGACCAGTATGAGTCCGTCACGTACCCGAAGACGGGTTCGCCGTCGCGCAGAAGTTGCGGGAAGAGGTCCTTGCTGAAGTCAAAGGGCCTGTCCCGGGGGATCCGGTCGAGCACGCACCCTTCCAGGACGTAGATACCTGTGTTGGCGTGGTCCGAGAAGACCTGGCCGCGCGCGGGCTTCTCCAAAAAGCGCGTCACGCGCCCGTCCTGGCCCGTGACGACGATGCCATACTCGGACGGGTCCGACACCGCCTTGAGCACCAGCGTGGCGGCCGAACCCCGCTCCCGATGGAAGCGCACCACCGGCTCCAGTTGGAGGTCGGTCAGGGCGTCGCCGCTGATCACCACCAGCGTGCCGTCCACGAAGGCGCGGGCCCGTGCCACGCTGCCTGCCGTGCCCACAGGTTCTTCCTCGACCAGGTGGCGGATGGAGAGGCCCCACGCCGCCCCGTCCCCGAAAAAGTCAATGACCTGGTCGGGCATGGGGTGCAGCGTCGTCAGCGCCTCCCGCACGCCCGCCCGTGCCAGAAGGAGCACGATGTGGGCCACGATGGGCCACTCGAGGATGGGAACCATCGGCTTGGGCCGGTCGCAGGTGAGCGGGCGGAGGCGGCTCCCCTGGCCCCCCGCCATGATGACGGCCTTCACGGTCTGCACGCGACGCCCTCCGCAGGCCTAGCAGAAAGTGGTAGGCAAACGCCGCTTCAAAAAGCCGGCCGCCCTGCCCGTTCGGGCAGAGCGGCTCGCTTCTGCGGCCGGTGATTAGTCTTTCGAGGCGGAGTGGGGGACATGCGCCGGGACGGCCGCCCGGCGGCGGTATCTCTCAGGTTCTTGCGGGCATCGCCTCCTGCGGCACCTTCGCCCAGTCGGCCAGGAACCGCTCGATGCCCCGATCCGTGAGCGGGTGCTGCACCAGCGCCTTGAGCACCGCGAACGGCACCGTGGCGATGTGCGCGCCGGCCTTCGCGGCCTCCAGGACGTGCAACGGGTGCCGGATACTGGCGGCGATCACCTGGGTTTCGATGCCGTGGACCTCGAAGATCTCCACCGTCTCCCGCACCACGCCCAGGCCCGTGTGGCCGATGTCGTCGAGTCGCCCCACGAACGGGCTCACGTAGCTGGCCCCCGCCCGGGCAGCCAGGAGCGCCTGCATCGGCGAGAAGACCAGGGTGACGTTGGTGCGGATTCCCTCGCGGGAAACCCGGCTGACCGCCTTCAAGCCCTCGACGGTGATGGGGATCTTCACGACGATGTTGGGCGCGACGCGGGATAGCTCCCGTGCCTCCCGTACCATCCCCTCGGCGTCCAGGCTCACGGCCTCGGCGCTGACCGGCCCCTTGACGATCTCGCAGATCTCCTCCAGCACTTGGGCGAACGGCCGGCCTTCCTTTGCCACCAGGCTGGGGTTGGTGGTGACCCCGGCCAGGATGCCCCAGCTTGCCGCTTCCCGGATCTCGCTCACGCTGGCCGTGTCCAGGTAAAACTGCACGCCCATCACCCTTCCCCAACGCCGATCCGAGCCGACGGATCCACCCCGAGCTCCAGCGGCGACGGGCCGCTCTCGAGGAGGCGGAAATGCCCCGCCGCCGCGATCATGGCGCCGTTGTCCGTACAGAGCGCCGGGGGTGGCAGCACCGCCTGCAGGCCCCGCTCCCCGGCAGCCCGCTCAACCGCCCGGCGCAGGCCTTGATTGGCCGCGACGCCACCCGTGACGGCCACCGCCCGGGCTCCCGTCAGTTCGGCGGCCTTGATCAGCTTTTCGACCAGCACCTCCACGATCGCCTGCTGCACCGACGCGGCCGCATCCTCCACCGGAAGCCCCGCGTCCACGGCCGGCAGCAGGTGCTGGACGGCGGCGGTCTTCAGGCCGCTGAAGCTGAACTCGAGGGTGTCGGCCCCCCGCATGGCCCGGGGCAGAGACACCGCGTCCGGGCGCCCCTTGTCGCTCAGCCGGTCGATGATCGGCCCGGCAGGGTATCCAAGTCCCAGCAGGCGCCCCACCTTGTCGAACGCCTCGCCCGCCGCGTCGTCCCGCGTGCCGCCCAGGTGGCGCAACCGTCCCGGGCGTTCGGCGAGCAGGAGCTCGGTGTGGCCGCCCGATGCGACAAGCACCACCACGGGCCCCCGCAGGTCCGGTTCCACGAGCCACGCCGACGCCGCGTGCCCCTCCAGGTGGTCGACCCCCACGAAGGGAACGTCCAGCGCCAGCGCGAGCGCCTTACCCGCCATGAACCCTACCAGCAGGCTCCCAACCAGCCCGGGGCCGTAGGTGGCGGCAACCCCCTCCAGGTCGTCGCGCCGGACGCGAGCCTGTTCCAGCGCCTGTTCGACGACAGGCAGGATGGCGACAAGGTGCTGGCGGGAGGCGATCTCGGGCACCACGCCGCCGAAGCGCCGGTGCAGGTCCACCTGGGATGCGACCGCGCTGGAGAGCACCTCCCGGCCGCCCCTCACCACGGCGGCGGCCGTGTCGTCGCAGCTCGTGTCGATGCCGAGAAGGAGCCCTCCCCGATACGGCTTCAATGGGGCGAACCGGCCTCCACTTCCAGGTCCCGCCACATGATGATGGCGTCCTCATTATTGTCGCGGTAGTAGCCCCTCCGAACGCCCACGCTCCTGAACCCCAGCGACTCGTAGAGCCTCTGGGCCCGGAGGTTGGACTTGCGGACCTCGAGCGTCAGCCGGCGGGCGCCGCGGCGCCTGGCCAGATCCGTGATCGCCTCCATGAGCCGGCGCCCCACCCCGCGGCTGCGGTAGTCGGGGTGCACGGCCACGTTGGTGATGTGCCCCTCGTCGGCCACGAGCCAGATCCCCACGTAGCCGACAGCTCGGCCGTCCATTCGCGCCACCAGGTAATGGGCGCGGTCGTTTTCCAGCAGTTCGGAGAGGAACGCGCCCTTGGACCAGGGGGTCGAGAAGGAGAGCCGCTCGATGATCATGATCTCGTTGAGGTCCCGGACCCGCATGGGATCCACGATGAGATCGAGGGGCTCCTGGGGCATCAGTTCTCCTGCTGCCATCGCCGTTCGGCCTCCGTCGCCTTCAGGTAGCGGGCGCCAAGCCGGACCGGGTCGTCGCGCCGCCCCTGCTCCAGATACCACCCGCCCAGGCGCCCCACGGCCACCGCCCGGGCCGACTGCTGCGACTCCGGCGCCCAACTGTACTCCGGCAGGGAGGCGGCGGCAAGGGTGCCGGCGTGCTGCCAGCAACCGTCCCCCACCGCCACCGCCCGGGTTAGCCCCGCCGCCCTCGCCCGCTCCGCGGCAATCCGGGCCAGTTCCTCGGCGGGAAGCGCCCGCCCCTCTGCCAGAACCCGCACCGGCGGATCCGCCCT
>JBFMCJ010000436.1 GCA_040754675.1 Bacillota bacterium | reverse complement strand
GGCGGTTCCAGGCGGCAGTACTGGGATCGGGTACTGGCAGGGCAGGCCCGGGTGGTGATCGGGGCGCGCTCGGCGGTGCTGGCGCCGGTGCAAGACGCCGGCCTGTTCATCCTGGACGAGGAACATGAGGCGTCCTACAAGCAGGAGGAAGCGCCACGCTACCACGCCCGAGACGTGGCGATCCACCGCGCCCGGGAGGCGGGCGCCCCGGTGGTGCTCGGCAGCGCCACGCCTTCCCTCGAGTCGTTCCACGCAAGCCAGCAGGGCGAGTACCGCCTGTTGCGCCTGCCCGAGCGGGTGGACCGGCGGCCCATGCCGCTGGTGACGGTGGTGGACCTGCGGGAGGAACTCGCCAGCACCGGCGAGGTCTCCCCCCTGAGCCGGCCTCTCCGGGAGGCGCTGCGGCAGGTGATGGCCGCTCGCGAACAGGCCATCCTGTTCGTCAACCGGCGGGGGTTTTCCGGCGCGATGGTGTGCCGGGAGTGCGGGTTTGCGTGGCGCTGCCCCCATTGCGACGTGGGCCTCACGTACCACCACCGGCCCGGGGAAGGCGTTCTGCGCTGTCACTACTGCGGGTACGAGACGCAGGCGGCCTCGCGCTGCCCGCGCTGCGGGGGCACGCAGATGGCCGCGGTTGGCTTTGGCACGCAGAAGGTGCAGGCAGCGCTGGCGGCGGCCTTCCCGGGCGTACCGGTGCTGCGGATGGACGCGGATACCACGACCCGAAGGGACGCCCACCGGCACATCCTGGAGGCGTTCGCCCGGACCGCCCCCGCCGTGCTGGTGGGCACGCAGATGGTCGCCAAGGGGCACGACTTCCCCCGGGTCACCCTGGCAGCCGCCGTGCTTGCCGACGTGACGCTGCAGCTTCCGGACTTCCGCGCGGCCGAACGCACCTTCCAGCACCTGGTGCAGGTCGCGGGGCGATCGGGCCGCGGGGATCGGCCGGGGCACGTCATTGTACAGACGTTCCAGCCGCACCACTACAGCATTCAGGCCGCGGCGACCGGGGGGGCACAGACGTTTTACGCCCGGGAACTCGCCTTCCGGCGGCGGCTTCACTATCCGCCGTTCGGTGAACTGGTTCGTCTGGTCGCGCAGGACCCGGACGAGGATCGGGCGCGGCTTGCCGCCGTCGAGGCGGCCCGGCAACTGGAGGAGGCGGGACGGAGGCGACCCGGCGTGAAGGTCCTGGGCCCGGCCCCGGCCCCCATCGCCCGTCTGCGGGACCGGTTCCGCTGGCAGGTGGTGGTGCGAGGTCCCGCTCCTGAAGCTCGAACGCTCACGCAGGAGTTGCTGGACGGCGGGTCGCTGTCGGGCCGTAGCCGCCCGGAATCGCTCATCGTGGACCCGGACCCCGTCAGCGTGCTCTGATTTCCCCCGGGCCGGGCGAGAGGGGCAAGAGGCCGGCGAGGGGGCTGGTATAATAACGCAGCAACCCTCACGAGAGCGGCGCGTGAAAGCGAGGTTCTTGCCCGGGTGGCCATCCTGCCCATTCGAAAGGTGCCGGATCCGGTGCTGCGTCAGAAGGCCAGGCCGGTCCAGCGAGTGACCCGGCGCCACCGGCGGCTCATCGAAGACATGAAGGAGACCATGTATGACGCACCCGGCGTCGGGCTGGCAGCCAACCAGGTGGGCGTGCTGGAGCGGGTGATCGTGGTCGACCCGGGGGACCGGTTCATGGCGCTCATCAACCCGGAAATCCTGGAAGCTGAAGGCAAGAGCGTGGACGTCGAGGGGTGTCTCAGCATCCCGGGCATCACCGGGTACGTCGAACGGGCGCAGACCGTTCGGGTGCGCGCCCTCGACGAGCGAGGGCACCCCGTCGAGTTTCAGGCCGAGGGGTACCTGGCGCGCATCATCCAGCACGAGGTGGACCACCTGGACGGGGTGCTGTTCACCGACCGCGCCACCAGCCTGGTGCAAGAGCAAGAACAGGAGCAGGAGCAGCAGAGAAGCGAGGCGGCGGTCAGCGCGCCTCGCCCGGACGGTGCCGCTTCCGGGAGGGCCGTGCCGTGAAGCTTGCCTTCGCTGGTACGCCGGAATTCGCGGTACCGAGCCTGCGGGCGGTGGCGGAGGCCGGCCACGAGGTGCGACTCGTCGTCACACAGCCGGACCGCCCCAGGGGGCGGGGCCTCCATCTGGTGCCCCCCCCGGTCAAGGTAGAGGCCAAGCGCCTGGGGCTGCCCGTTTGGCAGCCGGAGAGCCCGCAGCCGGAGGAACTGGCAAACGCTCTGCGCCGCGCAGAGGCCGAGGCGCTGGTGGTGGTGGCATTCGCCCACAAGATCCCGCCTGAGGTGCTCTCCCTTCCCCGCTACGGGTGCATCAACGTCCATGCCTCCCTTCTTCCCCGGTGGCGGGGGGCTTCGCCCATTGCTCACGCCATCCTGGAGGGCGACCGCCTGACGGGCGTGACCATCATGCAGATGAACGAGGGCTGGGACACGGGCCCGATCCTGCTCCAGGCCACCGAACCCATCGGGCCGGCCGACACTGCCGCGTCGCTCCACGACCGCCTGGCGGCCAAAGGGGCCACCTTGCTCGTCGAGGCGTTATCCAGGCTTGAAGCCGGCACGATCCGTCCGCTTGCCCAGCCGCCCTCCGGCGCGACGAGCGCACCGCGCCTCAAGCGAGAAGACGGGGCGGTGGACTGGAGCCGTCCTGCCGAACGCATCGAGCGCCAGATCCGTGCCTTCACCCCCTGGCCGGGGGCATACACGGCTCTTGAGGGCAAGCTCCTGAAGCTGGTGGAGGCGCGCGTCGAGACGGGGCGCGCACAGGCCGACCCGGGCGAGCTTGTGGCGGTGGACGCCGGGGATGCGTCGATCCTGGTGGGCTGCGGGGAGGGGAGCCTCCTGCGGGTCACCCGGGTGCAGCCTGAAGGCTCTCGGGTGATGACGGGGCTTGACCTGGCCAACGGAATGAGGCTCAAGCCCGGCCAGCGCTTCAGCAGCCAGGGGTAGACGCCGTGAAGCCCCCCACGGGCCTAGAGGCCAGAGAACTGGCGACAATGGCCCTGCAGCGTGTAGAGCACGAGGGCGCCTACCTGAACCTCGCCATGCGGGGCCTTCTGCGCCGAAGGCAGCACCCAGCACCGGCCCAGGCGGCCTTAGCCACGGCGCTGGCGGCCGGCGTTCTCCGGTGGAAGACCCGCCTCGACTACGCGCTCTCCCGGGTCAGCCGCCGGCCGCTGCCGCGGGTCGACCCTTTGCTCCTGCAGATCCTGCGGATTGCAGCGTATGAGGTCGGGTTCGCCCGGGAGACGCCGGCTCCGGTGGCCGTCGACCTGGCGGTTCGCCAGGCGCGCCGGCTGCTTGGCCCCCCAGAGGCGTCCTTTGCCAACGGGGTACTGCGGGCCCTGGTGCGCCTCGATGAGGAGGAGGGCCGGCTGCCGGCACCGGAAGGCGGCCCGGCCGGAGAGCGCCTG
>JBFMCJ010000435.1 GCA_040754675.1 Bacillota bacterium | reverse complement strand
TCAGTTCCAGGTCGGGCAAGCCGCTCTGGCGCAGGGTGACCCGCACCGTGACGGTGCGGCCACCCGGAGCCAAAGACTGCGGCACCTCCATCTGGCCGCACGCCCGGCCCGGGGAGACTTCAGCCATCGCCGCCGACTTGCCCCAGTTGCCCTCGGCCCGTCCCGACACGAGCTGGCCGCTGTAGGTCGCATCCACCCACAGCGGCGCTCCCGCAACCGTGGGGTTGGCCTCGACCCACGCTTGGAGGAGCTGCCTGCCGTCCACGATCACCGTGGCGGTGTCGCTCAGGTACAGCGTGTAGGGCGGGTTGCCAGCACCGGTGTCCACCCGCCGTACGTAGTCCAAGCGCAGGACGTAGCTTCCGGGGGAGACCACGTTGCCCGACACGTCCCTGCCATCCCAGGTGCACAGCGGGTCGGGCTGGCCCGTGCCGGAGAACTGCCGCACGACCTGGCCGGAGGGCTTCTCCACGCGCAGGCTCCAGCTCACCGGCTGGGTCACCCCGGCGGAGGAGCACCGCACCGCCAGGCTTTCGCCGCGGACCGGGGCAAAGGACCCCGGCACGTTGAGGTCCACATACTCGCGCACCACCGCCACGTTGAACCCCACCTGGAACCACTTGGGCTGCGCGCCCTGCTGGCCCAGCTGCGCCCTCACCACCACCTGGGCGGGCCCCTCGGCTGCGCCCGCCGGTACCAAAAGCACTGCCTTCCAGGTCTTCTCCCAGCCGCTTCCCCCGCCGGTCTGCTGCATGGGCACCGACTGACCCCAGCCCTCCGCGGTGGGACCCTGCAGGACGTCGCCCCTGGTCGTGGCCGTCACGTACAGCACAGCCCCGGCCACGGCCCGCCCGGTCGCGGGCGCCGCGGACAGCGACCGCAGCTCGGCGTCAACCGTCAGGGGCAGCGTTTGGGACACCGTCACGTCGGAAAGGCCGCTCTGGACGAGCGTACCGCGTACCTCAACCGTCCGGTTCCCCGCCGCGCCCGCCGGCACGGTCAGGGCCGCGGAGCGGTCGGACATCATTCCGGACAGGACCACCTCGCCTCCCCATGACGGAAGGACGCGGGCGTCGGCAAACGACCCGGCACTCCCCGACCAGTCACGGGCACGGGCGGACACGGTGACCTGCTCGCCTTCCACCACGCGGGTAGGGCTGAGCGACGCCTCCATCACCCGCCCGTCGAGGACCACCTGCGTTGAGGCCGTGCAGGTCAGGTTGTACTGCCCCTTCCCTGTGTCCACGCCCCGCACGGATTCCAGGGCAAGCGTGTACGTCCCACCCGGGCAGGGCCGGCCGGAGGCGTCCCGGCCGTCCCAGGAGCAGAGCGCGGACGGCAGGCCGGAACCGGAGTATTGCCTCACCACGCTCCCCGAGCCGTTGAGGATCCTGAGCGTCCAGCTCACCGCCGAGGTGTACCCGCGGGCGGACGCGCTCACCGGCAAGACCTCGCCCCTGCCCGGGGCAAACGAGCCGGGAGCGGAAACCGATACCCGCTCCTGGACGACCGTGACGGCGCTGGAAGCGGAGAACGACGCGTTCGGCAGGCCGCTGGCACCGAGCACCGCCGAGAAGTCGAGGCGGTAGGAGCCCTCGGGAGTTGGCGCGGGCAGCGTAAGCACGCCTTCGCCGTAGCTCCCGTCCCAGGACAGCGTGGCGCTCGCTCCCCAGCTCGCCGTGACGCTCGGTCCCGAGACCCTGGTTCCCTCGCCCCAGGCCTTCACATATACCGGCGCCCCCGCCACCAGCGCGGTCCGGAACGGCGCCGCCGCAAACCAGCGGCCGTCGAGCACGATGGTCCGCACGCACTCGGTATCGACGGTCTCGTTCACGGGAGTGCGGTACTTCCCGGAGAACCACAGGAGGTACCTGCCGGACGGGCACACGCTCCCTCCGGGGTACCTGCCGTCCCACACCGCCAGCACTGTCGGCAGGCTCGAACCGGACCACGAGCGGATCGTATCGTTCGGACTGGAAGCCGGCGCCACCTTCAGGGTCCAGCTCGTCACCGTGCCCATCCCGTGGTTGCTCGCCCGCACAGTCACCGTCTGGCCATCCCGCGGGCGGAAGATCTCCGGGGAAGGTTCCAGCCTCACGCTCAGCAACCGCGAGGCCAGCACGGCTCCGCTTGACCGCAGGAGGTAGTCGTCCGGATGCAGTCTGCCGTCGTCGTAGCCCCGGGCCAGCCCGAGCTTGATGCACAGCGCCATGTCGGCACGGTACTGCGGGTCGGTCCTCCAGCCGTCGGAAAAACGATTCAGGTACTGGTTGATCTCGCTCTCGGACATGGCCTCGGCTACAGGCCGCAGGCCGAGCGCCCGCACGGACCACGAAAACGCCTCGTCCCGCCGGATGTAGCCATCTTGGAACGTCTGCGGGGGGATGAGTCCCATCGCCAGCATGTCGTTGGCGTAGGGCCGGAACCACCGCCTCCCGTTCCAGTACCAGTCAGTGTTGCCAATCTTGTAGCTGTAGTCTTCAAGTGTGCCCAGGACTTCCATCAGGCACATGCCCCACCAGGCACGGGTCGCGTCGTCGCTGGGATAAAAGCGCCAGTACGTCTCCCACCAGCAGTAGCTGTTCGCACAGCGGTACCGCTCGAACTCGTACCCCGCAATCACCTTGCCCTGGCGCATGGACTCCACGTACGCGCGCGCCCAGCTTGGGGTGTCTTCGTACGGACCGTCTCCCTCCCAGGTGTACCGGGCCAGGCAGGGCTGGGTTGCGGCCAGGAGAATCCCGGCGACAATGGCTGCGGCCAGGAGACACTGCTGCACCCCTCTTCTGCTCATGTTTTCACCCCCCTTCATTCCGTGCACCCCGCCCCGCCCGGACCTGCAAGGCTAACGCACAGTGGCCTCGTACTGCCCCGAAGCCACCACCTTCCTCTCGCCGCTTTCCCAGGCGCCGTGCAGGAGGACCGTGACCCGGGACGCCCACAGCGTGGCCGCGTCGTACCAGACAGTGGCGGAGAAACCCCCCGAGCCCCGCACTTCGCCCGACCGGGCTTCCCACCGCACTCGCAGGTCGCGCCGCAGGAGGAGACTGCCCTCGGACGGCGCAGGAGCCGGGCCCGTCGCCGACCCCTTCAGCGTTACCGACTCGCTACCTGAACTCCACGCGACGTCGACTTTCTCTTCTGCCCCGGGCTCGCCGGGCGGGAGGGTGCCTGCCGAAACCTCCTGGGCCCACGGCGATGCCAGCAGGGCAAGCAGCGCCTTCGACCAGGCGCACTTGGGGCAGGGGAGGCTGGCCAGCACCCGGGCCAGCCCTTCGGGGTCGGGAAGCCTCCCCGGGAAAAGCGGCTGCAGGTCACCCGCCCCGGCCACCCGCACCCGCCCGCCCGGTTCCCAGGACACGGTAAACTCCCCGCTGGCGGGCACTTCCCACTCGCGGCCGGAGCCGATGTCCCTGACGAGCAGCGAGCCC
>JBFMCJ010000434.1 GCA_040754675.1 Bacillota bacterium | reverse complement strand
TCAATGCTGAATACGTGTTGGGGATGGAGCCCGACCCTTTCTGCGAGCGCCCGCGCGGTCATGCCTTTGCTTTTCCGTAGTTGGCGTATCCGGGCCCCGAGCGTCACGGCTTTGTCCACCGCCTGCCCCTAATAATTCAGGCTGCCACATTCTACCCGTGCGCATCCGCCCCCTCAATCGCTTGCAGAGCACTCGCTCGACCGAGTGTCAAACACTAAACACCAGGGGTCCCCCGCCCGATGAAAACAGTAGACCTCGCGCGCGACTGGTCGGGAGTGTCAACCGCGCAGGCATGGACGCCGCGCCCTTCCCGAAAGGGGGTACACCCTATGGGTCTTCGCATCAACTCGAACCTGGAGGCGCTGAACGCGCACAGGCACCTGTCTGCCGTGTCCAACCGACTCGCCAAGTCTATGGAGCGGTTGTCGTCTGGGTTGCGCATCAACCGGGCCTCCGACGACGCGGCAGGGCTTGCCATATCGGAGAAGATCCTGGCCCAGGTGAAGGGCCTGGATCAGGCGGTGAGGAACGCGCAGGATGCCATATCCCTGGTGCAGACGGCCGAGGGAGCGTTGCAGGAGACGCACTCCATCCTCCAACGCATGAGGGAACTGGCCGTGCAGGCGGCGAACGACACCCTCCAGGATAGCGACAAGCAGGCCATCCAGGCCGAGATTAACGAACTGCTGAAGGAAATCGCCCGGATAGCGGAGGCTACCGAGTTCAACAATCAAAGCCTCTTGCAGGCCAGTGCAACCAGCACAGAGGGGATAGCCTTCACGTTCCAGGTCGGCGCGAATGCTGGACAGGTGATAGGTCTTACGATAGCAGCCGCAAATACCCTGGCGTTGTTCGGCGGAAGCATGGTGGACGTGGTGAACGAGGCTGCCACCGCGATTAGCTTGGTGGATACGGCCATAGGCAAGGTCTCTGACTCGCGTGCCAACCTCGGCGCCATGCAGAACCGCCTCGAACACACCATCGCCAACCTGCAGGTGGCCTCCGAGAACCTGCAGGCGGCCAATTCCCGCATCCGGGACGTGGATATGGCGGCCGAGATGATGAACTACACCAAATTGCAGATCCTCCAGCAGGCGGGTACCGCCATGCTCGCGCAGGCGAACCTTGCCCCCCAGGCGGTGCTGAAACTCCTGTCATAGGCCCCCCTGGGGCCGGGGGTAACGCCCTCCCTCCCTCATGGGTGCGTGGCCGGGTCGCGGGAAGCGGAATACCCCGGCCACGCGGCGTTGTTACAGCTGGTAGCGGTTACGAGCGTCCCTGAGTCGCCACGGCCAGGCCGGCCAGGACCAAGCCGGCGAACACCAGCCAGCCCAGGCGGCGGGGCCAGTCGCCTCCGTCGGCTGTAACCGGATTACCTACCTGGCGTTCCTCTTCCCCTGGGTTGTCCTTCTGGCCCTCCGGGTTGTTCTTCTTGACTGTCTCGTTCGCCCCGGGATTGCTCAGGGTACGCTTCGTGCCCTCTACGGGTTCCGGCATCTCGATCCCTCCCTTCAGCCGCTTCATGGCGCGGCAGGACCTCGTAGCGGATCACCAAGTCGCTCACGAGCACCTTCTGCACGTCCGCACCCCCATTCTACTGAGCATTCGTGGCCTTCAACTCAAAAGACTTCAGCCCCTGGTTGGGCTGGCTGTCCACGAGGATGGGCGGCTTCACCCGCACCCACACCGTCCCGATCTGCTCACCAGGGCCGAAGGTGCCGGGCAGGTACACGGGGTCTTCGGCCGCGAAGGGGTCACGGGTCGCGCTGATTTCGATTACGTCGTTCGGGGGCAGGCTGAGGCGAGTCGCCTTCACGCCCGAGACGGACTGGGGGCAGAAGTTGAATACGGGTATGGGGATGGGACCGAGGGTGTTCCCAGCCAAGACCCGGCCCATAAGCTGCTCCAGCTTGATGCCGTCAATCTGGCCCAGGTAGAGCTTGCCTGGGTGAGGGTGCATGAGCACCGTGTGGTCGCCCAGGGTGCGGGCGCACTTCCAAACCAAGTCGGAGCCACTGACACCGCTTATTTGAGTGGGCGTGAGTCTATCCGTGGTAGTTCCATCTCCCAGTTGCCCATAAGCATTGTAGCCCCACGCCCATACGGTACCGTCCTTCTTGCGGGCCAGGGAGTGGAAGCGTCCAGCGGCTATGGCCACGACATCGGAGAGTCCGACTACCTGTACGGGAGTAGTCCTGTTGGCCGTTGTGCCGTCCCCAAGCTGCCCATAGTTGTTTAGCCCCCAAGCCCATACCGTGCCGTCAGCTCTGAGCGCCAGGGAGTGGCCGCCGATTCCCCCCAGCGTAGGGGCTTCTATTCCCTCACCCCCTGCCGCTATAGCCACTACGTCAGTCAGGTCTGCCACCTTTACGGGGGTGTAACGGTGCGCTGTTGTGCCATCGCCCAGTTGCCCATTGATGTTGCATCCCCATGCCCATACTTCGCCGTTGGATTTCAGTGCCAGCGCATGACCCCCCAGCCTTGCGTTCGTGGAAGTTTGAATCGAGGCCGACCCAGCCGCTATAGCTATCACGTCAGTAAGCGTCAGCACTCGCACTGGGCTTAGCCTATAACTTGTAGCAGTGCCCTGTCCGCACTGCCCCTGTTCGTCATAGCCCCAAGCGTAGACCAATCCATCTCCGGTCAACGCGTAGGACGTACCGGGTATGAAAGTGTAGGAGACTGGGTTAGCCATTCCCCCGCCAGCGGCGGCTATGGCCACCACACCGACGAGACCGGGAACCTTGGCGGGGGTGCTTCTGGACGTTCTAGTGCCGTCACCGAGTTGCCCTGAGTCGTTTAGCCCCCACGCCCATACCTCGCCTTCGGCGGAAAGCGCCAAACTGTGACCGTAACCTATGTCAGGAGGCCACGATCCGGTGCGTTCCACGCCTGCGGCAGCAGCGACCGCGAGAATCCCCGAGAGGTAGCCTACGCCCCCAGGCCCCTTGACCTGGACGGGCGTTGTGCGATTGGTAGTTGTCCCGTCCCCCAATTCCCCCGAACGATTAGCTCCCCACGACCATAGGGTACCATCCTCAAGGACTACGAGTGTATGAAGCCCGCCACCGGCCGCGTCTATGGGGTACACCGGTAGGTCTATGTGAACCACTGTTAGCCTGTTTGTTGTCGTGCCATCTCCCAGTTGGCCCTGATCGTTTCTCCCACACACGCTTAGCCCAATGACTGGCATAGCCGCTATACCCCCAGGTCAAACGCCTTTCTCTGAGTGCCTTCGTGCAGATTGTACCACCTCACCAGTACCGGCAAAAGCGGGCAGACTGTGGACGCGCGGGCTCAACAGGACAGCACATCGCCGAGGAGATGCGGGCCGGACTAGCGCACGGTCAGCCAGTGTGTTGCCGCAATGGTGATGAGCAATACTAGAGCTTGCTACATGCATTTTGTGGAAGTAGCCGATTTTGATATATCCAAA
>JBFMCJ010000433.1 GCA_040754675.1 Bacillota bacterium | reverse complement strand
GGAAGGGGAGCTCACCTCGAAGCAGCGGCTTGAGGAAAGGCCTTGACAGGGGATCATGCGTGTAGCTGCTCATCCCTTACCGGGGGGACGTAACCTACGTTCGTCGTGAACGGGGGGCGGCCTCGTTCATCGTAGCTAGGGAGATGCGCTGAGCTGAGCGCAGGGGGCCGTTCTCGTTGGGGATCGGCCGGCCCTTCCGGCCGATGCCCCTTGCCTCGTGACGTCTCCCTCCTGCTCTCTGGCAGGGGCTTCTGGCAGACGCGCAGCCGGCTGCGCACATCCTCCGGGACGGCGAGGTCTTGCGCCAAGGCCTGGGCCTCGGCCTTCTCCGCCGGCTGGTGGGCCAGATCCTCAAACGCATACGGCCGGTTCTCCTTCAGGACGCGGAACAGCCGACCGAGCAGATGAGGCACCACGGCGCAGACCGCTTTACTGTGGGGCGCGCCCTTTCCCATCACGGCTCGGCGGTAAACCTCGGCCAGGTGGGGATCGACCCAGCGGGCGGCGTCGGCTGCCATGAAGAGGATGCGTTCGAGCCAGGCCCGCCCTGCCTTGCTCATGCGGGAGTGTGCAACCCGTTGCCCCGATTGCTCCACCTTTGGGACGTAGCCACTATAGGCGCGAAGCTGGCGCGCTTCATCGAGCCGCTCGACCAGGGGCTACAAGGACAGCAGGGCGGGGGCGGCCACCTCCTTCACGCCCGGCAGCGATTCGACGTGGCGCCGGGAGTCAAGCTCTCAACGGAGGGCATAATTCTCGGCCTGGAGCTGCCGCTGCTCTGGGGTTAAGAGGTTGAACAGTTGAAGTTCGCTGCCAATCTCTCGGCAAAGGGCCGAGGCGGCGGGTTCCTGCGCGCCCCAGGGCCTACGGCCTGCCGGGCGAGCTCCACCAGGGTAGCAGCCTCCTCTACCGAAACGGGACGCCCCGACTGGGACGTCAGCGTTCGCGCCAGGTTCTCGGGCGCCTGACGGGCCAGGCGCCCCGGATGCGACCAGTAGCGGCAGATGGCCTGGGCCTGCGGCTGCGCCGGATCGGGAAGCAACAAGGCCAGGCCCGGAATCGCCCTATCCAGAAGGGCCCTCAGCTCGTTGGTCCTGTTGGCGATGCGCCGGGCCAGCTCGTGTTCTCGCCGCACCCCACGCTGCAGTTGATCCTAACACGGGTCGGGCGGAAGAAGGACCGGCCAGATCCGAATCCGGGCCGCGGCCGACAGCTTGGCCAGGGCCAGAGCGTCGAGGTTATCCGTCTTGTGATGGCAGTGGCCCATGGCGGCGTGCATGCCCTGCACCTCGTTGGGCGTGGCCTGATAGACGGCGTAACCCCCGAGTTATCAGATAGGTGGCGAGGGTCTTCCAGGCCGATTCGGTGGGCTCCAGAGAGCGCCGCTGTCCCCCGGTTTGCCACCGTCACCGCAATGCTCTGCGAAAGCTTACGACTGGCGCACTCCGTCAATCAGGTCGACCGCTTCCATTAACAACTCACGAATCCTTTCGATTGGTTCACGGGACTCCTCTTGGCCGTTATCAGGTGCTGTTCCTACGCTGTTGCGCCTTTGCCAGACAGACAGCGCCTTTCTGAGTACCTCGTCCTCCTCGCGTCCAGGGGTCACTGCAGCCTTGATGAGCCTCGCAGCAACGCTGTCCGACTCATACAGCCGCACTACCTCCCATTGATACGTTGGCAAGTGTCGGGGGAAGTGCCTAATCCCCCTGTTCGCCAATTCTTGTGAAATTCTCTGTACCACGTTGCTCCCCAATTTACCAAAGCCTGCGGCGTCACGCAGTTCACCCATAGTCACCGATAACAGCCCTCTGTGTTCCCTCACTCGCTGAGCAATGCCGTCGAGTTCCTCGGATAGCATTGACGTCCCCTCCTTGACGAACAATTCTTGTGGTCAGCAAGATAATAATTCCACAAAAGAATTGCGTCAAGAGATCCTGCTATCCCACGCCCGACGCAGGGCGATCACTCTATGCGGATTGTCTCGGGAGTAAACCGCCAAAGACGCACTAACCTGACAGCCTCAGCTATGCCGAGGCCAGCGTAATTCGATGAGTGATAAGTTGGTGATTTCGCGGGAGCCGAGAAAAATACGAAACATGAAACAATTATACCCCAGCGTGCTACCTGTGCCATCGCTTCCACGCGCTCCACGACAAGGTGGTCCGCACCGACGTCCTGGTGCGCGCCTCGACCCAAGTGGCACAGAACCGGGGCGCCCCCGGAGTGGATGCGCAGACTATCGAGGCGGTCGAGGCGCAGGGAGTCGGGCTGTTTCTGGCCGAGCTCCAGGCGGAACTGAGGGCCGGGCCGTACCGGCCCCAGGCCGTCCGGCGGGTCCTGATTCCGAAACCTTTGGACGCTACGTCCGGATGACCGGCCCACCCCCGCCGAACCGTTCGCCCTCGTCCGCAGCCCCCGCTTTACCCGGCATATCCGCGAAGTCTCGACTGGCCCTAACCGGGTCGTCCCGACTCGCCCTAATCGACCGGGGCCGCCTCGCCCGCACAAGGCGGCGCCGCCGGCCCACCCTCACTGAATACCCCTCCTCTCACCCTCATCGAGGGGCGCGCCATCTCCCCCCATGAACCGGCGCACCTCGCCCTCGTACCGTTGCGCCACCTTGTCCTCACGCAGCGGCTCCACCTTGCCCTCATACAGTCGCACCAGCTCGCCCTGATACGGCGGGCCCGCCTTGCCTTGCACAGTGGCACCACTTTGCCCTCGCACAGCGGCGCCGCCCCCCGGAAAGCCGCCACGCCGACCCTATTTACGGCCCGCTGTAACTCTGCTGCCGTGGATCGGCCTGTCCAGCAGCCCAGGGCTCTCAGATCGACGCGCCGCAAGCCCCCGGCACACTGCGCGAGGACGCCGGCTCAAGGGCGCTCTGCCCGGTTTCCCGCCGACCTGGCTCGGTCGCCCCGTAGGCTGCGCCATCCCGGCGGCTCCGCGCTTGCCTCGCGGCCCCGGGGGGACGCTTGCCTGCCTTATTGGTCTGCCCCCCGAGGTGCCGCAACCTTCGCTCCTTTCGAGCTCCCGTCGCCCTCTCTCTCCTACTTGGAACGGTCGCGTCCCCTCATGAGGCCACCCGTCCTGGGACGGTGAGCCGTTCAGACTGTTCCCTTCAGCCAGGACACTCGGGACAGCCGGCCCCAGCACAACTCGGGGCACTGCACAGCGCAGCAGGGCGCAGGAGTTACCTTAATCGGCGCCAGCGTGCAGCCGCTTGAGGCCGGCCCCGCCCGCAGGGCGGTCGAGGGCAGGAGGATATTGGCGAAGTTCGTCGAAGCTTATCATTGGGATTGAGAACGGTTTGAAACAGCGGGTCGGCGCAAGCTCCTCGACCACCAGATGGCCGTGGGCGCGCTCCGGGACGGGAGGTGAGGCTCGTCCCTCAGAAAGTATGGGTGAGCGCGGTAATCGACGGCGACACCTTTC
>JBFMCJ010000432.1 GCA_040754675.1 Bacillota bacterium | reverse complement strand
GCCCCAGAGCGTACAGTTCCTCCAGGGTCCGTATCTCCTCCTTGACCTTGCCCGCCCAGCGCTGGGCGGTGATAGGATCGAACCGCCGCGCCCACACCACCTTCCCCGTGGCAAGCTCGGCCTTGTAGAAAGTCCCGTACTTGTCCGAGAAGTAGAAGTGCGGGCCGTCAACGGCAAAGGACGCAGGCACGCCCGCAGGCGTCACGATCCGGCCGTGGTCGCCCCAGGAGTCGTACAGGACCAGGCTATCCCCGGAAAGCGTGTAGCACCTCACCTCGCCCCGGCCGCCGATGCCGTCCACACCTACGAGGAATCGGTACGGAGCTACCTGTACGAACGACGACGTGACCGATCCGGGGAGCCAGACCCAAGCCGCAAAGGGACGTCCCTCCTTCCTCAGCGCAGGGTCAAGCAATCCCTGCACAACCCACACCCCGCCCTGACTCGTGCCTACGGCAATCACGTCGGGCGACAGGACCAAGGGGGCCGAGACAACCCGGGTGTCCCCGGGACGCTCCCGGTACAGGGGCTGAAACACGGGCTCGGCCATCCCCGGCTTCCAGGCAGCCAGGCAGCCGTCCGCGGTCCCCCAGTAGAAGCCACCCGTGGCAGGATCGTACGTCACGTGCCCCTGTGAGGGCTCGTAGTTCTCCGGGTCGGCGTTGAGCCGGATCGGGTAGCCCGGAAGCGGTTCGAGAACCGGCGGCTCTTCCGCCGGCCAGTTCTCCATCGCCTTCAGGTCGAACGCGTACAGCCCGGCGGCCGGGGGAGTGTACGTCTGCCCCTTCGCCGCCAGAACGTAAAGCGTGTCGCCCACCACGAGAGGCTGGCTGCAGGACACCCCGATGATCGGCGTCCAGAACCAGTCCTCCGACGAAAGCGGCAGCGTGGCCTGGTCCTCGGCCCGGTGCTGCCTGAGCGGGGAGCCGCCGAACTCCGTCCAGTCGGCCGCGCCGGCAGGGCAGGCCGCAAAAAGGCACAGGGAAAGGATCAGGGCGGCCCCCAGGCCGCCCCGCAACCAGCGACGCATTCCCGATCACCCCTCATTCTGCAGGAGCAGGGTAGGTGATGACCACCTCGTCTATAGCGATCTTCTGCCCCGGGTACACTTTGGACTTGGACAGGCCACCGGGCGGCGTCCACTCCACCTTGCCGCCCAGGCACTCGGTCACGAACCGCAGCGGCGCGAAGATGCGCCACGCAGGCTCGGACTGGAGCCAGATCGAGGCGTCAAGCTCGACCTCCTCGCCGTTCACCCTCGCGGTGTTCTTCCCCACCCACAGCTCGATCTTCTTTTCGCCCAGCTCGATGACCGCCTTCTGCTCCTCCTGCACCCACGTGACCTTCGCGCCCAGCTTCTCGGAGATGAACCGCACTGGCACCATCGTCCGCCAGGGCGGGTCCTCCTGGATGAAGGGGAGGGCGTCCTTCCACTTGACGATCCACTCGCCGTTTATGTGGATGTCAACCGCCTTGCCCCAGAGCTTCAGGTTGGGGTTGGGTTCGCCGGCATCCTGTCCCGGCCCCCCAATCGGGGGAAACACCTCGGCGCTCACCCCAGGCGCCAGGCAGAGCACCAGCAAACACACGACCACCAGCACCGTCAGTTTCCTCAACGGGACTCACCCCCTCTCCTCACGTTTTTCGCCCGGACCCAGGAAACTCCTTCCGCCGGAGCCATGCGGCTGCCATCCTGCTTCCCTCCGTCAGGCGCTTGCCCGCATCCTTCCGCCCCGCAGCGGCGGCATACCTGCCACGCCCCAGCCGCCACCAGGCCGCAGAGCACCACAAAACCCAGCCCGAACACCGCGCCGACGGCCGGGAGCGCGACGGGCACCACAGCCTCCACGCGGGTGGCAAAGGCCTCCACCGGGCCAGGAAGCAACCGTCCGAGAACCACCGTCCCCCCACAGACCAGGACCAGCACAAGCATCACAACTCCAGAATACTCGGGCAGGTTCCCCCACTCACACCCCAGGACTCCCCAGACGCGGCGGGGAAAACTGCCCACCGCAATCGCCATAAGATGACCCCCCAAGGACCATACCAGGCTCACTGAGCGCCGGCCAGAACCTCCTGCCTCACCCGGACAGCCGCCGCCCTGAACCCGAACGCGGCGCCCATGCCCACACCGAGCTCCACCGCGTCCCAGGCCACCCATCCGGCTACCGCACCCAGCCCTCCGCCGAGCAAACCCAGGATCAGCGCCCACTCCAGCCACGTGCGGAAGAACACGCCCCACGGCACCTCCGGCCAGCCCGACCGGCGGGCCACCACCAGCCACCAGATCGCGCCCACGACGGCCCAGCCGGCGCCGCGCCCGTTGGACGCCCCCAGACCCAGGTACAGCGCCCAGGCCGGAACAAGACCGACGACCACCATGAGCAATGCTTGATTCCTGTACACGGATCAACCCTCCCTTCCAGGCCCGGGCCCGGACGTCAGGCTCCGCACCCCAAAACCTACAAAAGAACCCACCAAGCATTCCCTCCTGAAGAATCCACCAACCGGGGGCTTCCGCAGGCCCACCCGCCACGTAACGCCCAACGCCAACAGGCTAACCCACGCCGGACGCCCGGCCTCCTCGTTAACCACCGGGGCATGTGCCCCCAGGACCTCGCGGACCAGCCAGCAGTCTTCCAACAACCCGGAGCTTCAGCCCTCCCGGCTCGCCGGCCTCAAGGCGGCACCGCGCCGGCCCCGCGGGCAAAGGGCAACATCCACGAACAAAGCAACCACGAACCACACCAGGAACGCCGCCGCACACGCCCCGCCCCCCACCAGGGCCCAGAACACCACCACAGGCGCCCAGGGCAGGACGAGATGCGACACTATAACCAACCCGGGTCAGCGCCCAGCACGAGAACCACCAACTCGGCAAGCACCTTTCGGGCCTCAGCTGGCAAACCCGCTCTCACACGCCTTCAGCTCAAGCCAGAGACGCTTGACGCTTCTGCCGCGCCAGCTCAAAGAGAACGCCTATCCGAAAATCATGCACAAGGCCCAGCCTCTCACCGCTGTGCCTGCTGTACCAGTACCTGCCATCAGTGTACACGTGGTCGAACAAAACACTGACATCATGTTCAACCGCCTCGACATAACCCCTTTTGTGTCCAACACCAGCAGCAACGGAGTGCTTGCCATTGGAGACATAGCAGATGCCGAGAGGCGAAAAGTAGTGAGCCCGATGGTTTGTCTTATCGAACTCAAAGTCTTTTGTCCCAACGCTTCTCCGGTCCCACGGCAGAACCAGAACGCAATCGTCCGCCAGATTGACCATCCTCTTTTTTCCTTCGCCCTCAAAGACCTCCATCCTGTCCCCGTTCCCGTCGTAACACACAACTGGAAAGGGCAGCCACCCCCAGGACGGAAGATGCCCCCGTGTGTAGAAGATCTTTGTGAGCAGGTCATACTTCAAATCGTTTCTTATGACCTCCA
>JBFMCJ010000431.1 GCA_040754675.1 Bacillota bacterium | reverse complement strand
GAGATGGAGGCGCGCTACCAGCAACTGGCGCGGGTCGGAGCGCGCAACCTCGCTGCTTACAACCAGCTTGCGGCCCAGGGGAGGGTGGCGGAGCCGCTTCCCTACGTGGTGGTGGTCATCGACGAGCTGGCCGACCTCATGCTGGTGGCAGCCGCCGAGGTGGAGGACAGCATCTGCCGGCTGGCTCAGATGGCGCGGGCGGCGGGAATCCACCTGATCATCGCCACGCAGCGACCGTCGACGGACGTCATCACCGGGCTCATCAAGGCGAACATCCCGTCCCGGCTCGCGTTCGCCGTCTCCTCCCAGGTGGACTCCCGAACCATCCTGGACACGGGCGGGGCCGAGCGGCTGCTGGGCCGCGGCGACATGCTGTACCATCCCCTGGGGGAGCCCAAACCCGTGCGCGCCCAGGGCTGCCTGGTCACGGACCGGGAGATCGAACAGGTGGTGGCCTTCTGGAAGGAGCAGGGCCCGCCGCAGTACAAGGTCGATCTGTTCGAGGAAGAAGCCCGTGAGGAATCGGCTGACGCCGCCGAAGCTGACGACGCCTTGTACGACGAGGCGGTGAAGCTGGTGGTGGAAGCCGGGCAGGCATCGGTTTCCATGCTTCAAAGACGTTTCCGTATCGGGTATGCTCGCGCGGCGCGGCTCATTGACATGATGGAGCAGCGGGGTGTTGTGGGGCCCTACCAGGGGAGCAAGCCGCGCGAGGTGATGCCGGCGTTCAGGCGCCGGGAGCATCCGGCTTGAGGGGATCCCCTGGCAGGTGCTGCACGAGGAAGGGGCAGCGGAGTTCCCATGGGGCAGGATCGACCTCGGGGTGAACCGGCTTCGAGGGCGGCCGTCCAGCCGGGGGCCATGCTGCAGGCAGCCCGGGAGCGGCTCGGATTGAGCCTGGAGGCAGTCGAGGAGAAGACGCGGATCCGGCAATCGTTTCTCGAGGCCCTGGAAGAGGGCCGCTACGACCACCTTCCGGGGCCGGTTTACGCGCGCGCCTTTCTGAAGCTGTACGCCCAGGCCGTCGGGCTCGATCCGGGAGACGTATTGAGCGCTTATGACCAGCTGACCGGGAGGCAGGCTGCCGCCGCGCCGGCCGCCCGGCAGGCAGGCCGTTCCCGCCCGTGGTGGAGGCCCGATCCCCTGTTGCAGGCTCTGGAGCCTCAGCGGCGGTTCCGGACGCTGGCCGGCGCCACGACGATGGTGGTGCTGGCCGCCTTGGTGGGGGCGTGGCTGCTCTCGTCGGCCACGGAGCCGCGGCGCCGCCAAAGCGAAAGGCCCCTCTCCGCCGAAACTCTGCCCGCCGGGCCGGGCGGCGCCGGCTCCCCTGAAGAGGCTCCCCGCGTCGCGGCCTTGCCCGAGGAGCAGGCGGCTGAATTGGCCGAGCCTGAAGAGCCGGTGCCCGCAGCTCCCTCTGAAAAAGCGCCGGCCGAGGGCCAGGGCGGTGGGATGGGAGTCCCCCGCGAGGTGTCCGGGAGAGCACCGGTGGCGGCCACTCCATCCGGCGGGGAGGCGCCGGCGGGAGGCTCGGCCCGGGTGCCGGGAGCCACGGGCTCGGGGATCGAGGTGGTGGCCCGGGTGGTGGAGCGGAGCTGGATCGAAGCGTTCGCCGACGGCAAGGAGGTCTTCTCCGGCACGGCCCAGCCGGGAGAGGTGCTGAGCTGGCACGCCGACAAGATCCTCTCCGTGCGGTTCGGCAATGCCGAGGGCGTTGAACTTGTAGTGAACGGGGTGCCGCAGGGGCGACCGGGCCGGGGTGTGGTGACGAAGCACTTCTTCGCTTCGCCGAAGGCCACGCGTCCATGAGCGAACAGGGGAAGACGGGGTCGGTCACCGCGCGTCAGGGACACCTTGTGCGCATGACGGTGGCCGGCGGCCAGCTGCGCGCGGCGGCCTGCATCACCACGCCGGTCATCGAGGAAGCACGGCGGCGTCACCACCTGTGGCCTACCGCCGCCGCGGCCCTGGGCCGGCTGATGACCGCATCGGTGCTCCTGGCGTCATCCCTGAAGGACGACGAACGCATCATGCTCCAGATCATCGGAGACGGGCCCCTGCGCCACCTGGTGGCGGAGGCCACCGCGCGCCTCGAGGTGCGGGGCTACGCCGCGAACCCTCACGTCCACCTGCCGCTCAACGACCGCCACAAGCTGGACGTGGCCGGCGCCGTGGGAAAGGGCGATCTCTACGTCATGCGAGACCTGGGCCTGAAGGAGCCCTACCGCGGGGCGGTGCCGCTGGCCAGCGGGGAGATTGCGGAGGACGTGGCGTATTACCTGGCGTATTCGGAGCAAACGCCGGCTTCGGTGGCGCTTGGGGTACTGGTCTCTGAAGATGGCTCCATCCGGGCGGCCGGCGGGTGGCTCGTCACGCCCCTTCCGGGCGCCCCGTCCGAACTGGTGGAAGAGGTAGCCAGGAGGCTCCGGCAGGCGCCCGCGGTTAGCCGCACCATCGACGAGCTGGGGCAGGGGGCCAGCGCGCGCGGCCTGATCGAAGGGTTGCTCGGGGACCTCGACGTGCGGGTGCTGGCCACCGCCCCGGTGGCGTTTCGCTGTCCGTGCACCCGCCAACGGATGGATGCCGGGCTGGTGGCGCTGGGTGCGCAGGAACTGCGGGACCTCGCTTCCGAGCAGGATCCGGTGGAACTGCGCTGCCGATTTTGCAACCGCCGCTACCTGTTCTCCGCCAAACGCTTGCGGCAGCTGGCCGACCGCGCCGAGCGGCCGGCTCTGCGTGCCGTCAAGAATGATAGGAGTCCGTGAACATGCGCTCGACGATTCGCCGCATCATCTGGCTGGCCCTCGCCCTTCTCGTGGCCTCTCTGGTTTTCGCCCGCGGTCTCACCGACTGGATGTGGTTTGAATCCCTCGGTTATCCTTCCCTTCTGATTGCGCCCTGGGTCTGGCAGCTCGCCGTAGGAGCGGGCGGTGCACTGCTGAGCTTCCTGATCCTGGGTGCCAGCCTGCTGGCCGCCCGGCCGGCCCTGGCCCGGGCGTACCTGCGCCCCGAGCTGACCCAGAGCTTGCTGGCGCGGCCCTGGGCCCGCGTTCAGCACTGGGCCACGACACTGGTGGCCGGACTGGCCGTTTTGCTGGGCTTCGGCGTGGCAGGCCGGTGGATGGACGTGGCCATGTTCTTCTACCGGCAGCCTTTTGGTGTGCAAGATCCCGTCCTGAACCAGGACGTGTCGTTTTACGTTTACACGCTGCCGCTCGTGCGGCTCGTCCTCTCCGTGCTGTTTGCCGCCGTACTGGTCTCTGTGGGCCTGAGCGGGCTCATCTACACGGTGGCCGGCATCCTCGACTGGCGGCGCGGCGGGGAGGGCCTGCGGGGCCGGCCGAGGACGCACTTGTTCCTTTTGCTGTCGGCACTTGCGCTGCTGTGGGCGGCGGAGAGCTGGCTTGGCCGCTACGATTTGCTCTTCTCCCCGAGGGGAGTGGCTTTCGGCGCCACCTACGCCGACGTGAACGTGAGGCTG
>JBFMCJ010000430.1 GCA_040754675.1 Bacillota bacterium | reverse complement strand
CCTGCCGGGCGGCCGTGCGCGCGTTCCGCGGCGGCGGTCTTCTTTTACTCAACCTCACCGTTCCGTCGTTCCTGGCCGGGCCCGGGGTGCTCCGCGGGATTGCCTCCTGCCCGGGCCGGACGGTGGTCGAGGTGACCGAGCACGGGCCGGAGGCAAGCGCCTGCGAGGTGGTGCTGGCGGCAAGCGCCTGGCGCAGGGAAGGCTACCTCATCGCGGCTGACGACGTGGTCCCCGGGACGGCGCGCTTCGGGGCCCTTGCGGCAGCGGCCCCCGAGTTCGTGAAGGTCGCGCGCGGGGTCGTGGCCGAAGCGGCCGGGTCCCTGCGGGCGGTGCGGGTGCTCGCGGAGGTGACCGCCCGGGCGGCCCGCTGGGGCGGCCGGATGGTGGCGGAGGGGATCGAGACGGCGGAGGAGCTTGAGCGGGTGCGGTCGGCCGGGATCGGGCTCGGCCAGGGATACTTGCTGGGCGGGCCGGCCGCCGCGTGAGCGTGCAAGCATGAAGAAGGGAGGTTGACGGTGTGAAAAGCAGGTTCAGGCTAGCGGTGCTGGGCCTCGTGCTGGCCCTGGCCGTCGCCGTGGCAGCTGGCGGGTGCAGGCGCAGTCCCTCCACGGAAAAGGAACTGGTCAAGCTCTGCCAGGATTACACGGTGCTGTTCGCGGAGAAGAAGTTCGCCGAGTGCCGGGAGTACCTGACGGGCGAGGCGCTGACGCAGTTCGAGCTGGGGCTGCCCCTGCTGGAAGCCACCAAGGCGGTCCAGTCCAGGGTTTCCGACTTCCGCGGTGCGGTGGACTTCGTGAACCGGTCCGGAGACCGCGCCTCGGTGAGGTGCACCTGGCTGCAGGAGGACACCGTACCCGGGGCGGGCACGGTGGTGAACCGGATGGACGTGGCCTATGACGTTGTCAAGCTCAAGGGGCGGTGGCTCATCTCCGCGGTGAAGCTGCTGGCCCAGGAAACGGGAGGGAAGTGAGTTGAAGAAGCGCAAGTCCTCGTTCCTGCTGCTTCTTCTGGCGGTGGTGCTGGCCCTGGGCGCGGGCGGCGCCGCGGTCATGGCGGTGAAGAGCTACTCCGAGACGGTGCCGGCCATCGTGGCTGCGCGGGACATACCGCGCTTCACGCGCCTGACTGCGGAGATGCTGGCCGTCGAGGAGGTGCCCAAGGCCTCCCTGCCGGAGGACGTGATCCGTGAGCCGGGGCAGGCGGGCCCGTCCACGGACCTGCGCTCGCTTCTCGGCAAGTACACTTCGGTGGAGGTGCTGCGGGGTGACGTCCTGCGCCGGGCGCATCTGGCCGAGGTGAGGGGCGAGCGCGGGCTGATGACTGCGCGGGTGTCGGCGCTGGGTGACGGAGCCCTGAGGGCGTTTGCCGTTCCCTACAGCCCGGAGACGGCGGTGGGCGGCGAGGTGCGGGAAGGCGACCGGGTGGACATCATCGCCTCGGTGAAGATCGACGCGCCCGCGGGCCAGGTGGGAGTGGGCAAGATCGTCGCGCGCAACGTGCTCGTGCTTGCGGCTTCCAAGCCCGGCGGAGAGAGCTCGGGCGTGCTGGTGCTGGCCCTGCGGCCGCCGGAGATCGAGGACATCGCGTTCGCCATGTCCTGCGGGCGGCTGCTCTTTGCGCTCAACCCCTACGAGACGGACGAGCAGGCGGCGGTGACCCCGGGCGTGACCGGGAGATCGTGGCTGGAGAAGTACGGGTTCGAAACTCCCGGGCCACCGTCCGCCGGGAGGTGACCGAGGTGCCCTTCAAGGTGGTACTGGTGGGCGGGCCGGCCTTCGTGAAGGAGGCCGGCCGCACGCTACGCGGGGACGAGATCCGGGTGGCCGGGTCGTTCAGCGACGTGGACCAGGCCTGCCGGGTGTTGGCGGAGCTTGAGCCTGACGCGCTGATCGTGGACAGCCAGATACCCGAGGGGCTGGAGGCCGCCGCGCGCCTGGCGCGGGCCTGCCCGGGGGCGGTGGGGCTCCTGGCCGTGCCCCGGATGTCGGTGGACGCGTGGCGGCAGGCCAGGGCCTACGGGATGCGCGGCGCGGTGGTCGCTCCGCCGGAGTACCGCGAAGTGCTGGACGCGCTCGGGCAGGCCCGTGAGGAGGAGGCCAGGAAGGTGCCCGCGCCCGCGCCCGCGGCGCGCGAGGATGACGCGGGCACGCCGCCTGAACGCGGGGCCATGGTGGTGGCCCGCCAGGAGGTGGTGTGCGTCTGGAGCCCCAAGGGCGGCGTGGGCAAGACCACGGTGGCGGTGAACCTCGCCGCGGCCTGCATGGGCGGGCCGCTGCGCCTGCGCTCCTGCGTGGTGGAGTTCGATCCCTGCGGCAAGCTCATGGTTGCGCTGCAGCTCAAGGAGGGATGCGCGACCCTCTCTGAGCTGGTTTCCGGGTTCGTGCCTCTTGACGGCGTGCAGGTGGCGCGGCACCCCTGCGGGCTGTACGCGCTGCCCGGTCCGCGGCGGCTCATGGGCGAAGACCTGGGCGATGCCGACGGGGCCAAGCTGGTGCTGGAGTGGCTCAAGCGGCGGTTCGATGTGGTGGTGATAGACTGCGGCATCCAGCTCACCGACCTGGCGGCCGTGGCGATGGAGATGTCCGACCGGGTGCTGCTCGTGAGCACGGTGGACACGGTGTCCCTGCGGCTGCTCAACGAAGCGGAACCCTTCGTGCTGAAGCTCGCGGAAGACCCCGGCAAGTGCTCGGTGGTGCTCAACATGGTTGCCCGTCGGCCGGACATCTCCCTGCGGCGGGTGGCGGAGTGGGTGCCCTTCCCCGTGTCGGCGCGGATTCCCGAGGACCCGGCCGTGCGCGCCCTGCAGAACCAGGGCGAGATCGCCGTGCTGGCGCGGCCGGAGAGCCCGTTTTCCCACGAGGTGCGCGTGCTGGCCGGCCAGGTGGCACCGGCGGCGCAGGCGCCGGCGCGGCGCGGGTGGCTCGGGCGCCTCTTCGGCCGGAGGTGACCCGGTGTGGCGGAGGACTACGTGCGCAGGAAGCTGGGGCTGGCCCCGTCCCCGGGCGGCAAAGGCGGCCTGTCCGCGCCGCCTGAGGACCCGGGTTACGTGGACGAGGTAGTGGTCAGGGTGCGCACCCGGCTGATGGCCGAGGTGCCGCCGGAGGTGCTTCACGACGCGAAGAAGCCCGAGGTGCGGGCGCGGCTGGAGAAGGTGGTGGAGCGCCTGGTGCGGGAGGAGGCCGCGCGCCTGGGGCGGGTGGCCAGCGTGAACCTGGCCAACGAGGTCCTCTCGGACATCTTCGGCTACGGGCCCATCCAGCCGCTGGTTGAGGACCCCGAGATTACCGAGATCATGGTGAACGGCCCCGGGGAGGTGTGGGTGGAGAAGGGCGGACGGCTGCACCGGACCGAGCTCAAGTTCCGCGACGACGCCCACTTGCTGGGCGTGATCGAGCGTATCGTGGGGCCGCTGGGCAGGCGGGTAGACGAGGCGGTGCCCATGGTGGACGCCCGGCTCCCGGACGGCAGCCGGGTGAACGCCATCATCCC
>JBFMCJ010000429.1 GCA_040754675.1 Bacillota bacterium | reverse complement strand
TATGCGGCTTCCGGGGGCAACAGTGTCCTCGCCACATACACCCCTCGGTCGGAGTCCTCTTCCAATGCCGCGACGAGGTCCGGCCGCGACAGGTCGCTCCGCGTGATGTACAACGGCAGGAGCCACTGGTAGCGGCCGCGGTAGTACTGGGGGACTGCATGGCGTTGCAGGCGATGCGAAAGCTCCGTGGCGCCAAAGACGGCGACGTATAGGGTTCGGGGGTTTACTATTTCGGGCACGTATTGCTTCATTCGTGATTCATGCTCCTCCAGGAAGTGTGCCCACTGATACTCGATCTTGTATTCAGGGTGATACTCCGGGAAGCGGTAATCGGGAGCACGCGGGGGGTTGTCGATGAGAATCCGCTCCTCCTCCCCACCGCCGTACGGCATGTCGATCTTGATCCGCCCCGGCTGGCCAGTACGTTGGAGCGGTCCGACATATGCCACCTCACACGATACCGTCTGCCCGGGGTCTGGGGGAACCATCTCCACACGGGCATAGATGCCTGCCTCATCCCTCAGGGTGCTGCACGCACGAGCCAGCCCCTGGACTAACCGGGCTGGCTCTACGCTGCGGAAAGCCGTGAAGTCGAGGTCGTCGGAATAGCGCCACTCCGGGAAGTAGACCTTTCTGAGACAGGTGCCGCCCTTGAGGACCAGCCTCTCAAGCAGGAAATCGTCCGAGCCAATGGCAATCAGAAGCCAGCTCAAACAGTAGTCGTGCTCGATGGACCTCTCCGGGACACCTTCTCTGAGGCCTTCCGTCTCACCTCCGCTCGCCTGATCATCCTATGACAATCTCCAGGAAGCGATTTCCTGCTCCCGAACATTGACCTGCAGGCGCCACCTGCATGAATACGGGCCAGACTTGGGGAGCGTTGGATCCAATAGAGCGTACCCGGCGCTGAGGGATGACTGGAGTCGCTCGACCACGTCGGGGCGAATCGAGAAAAACTCGAGCAGGAAGCCCAGCCGTTTGCTGATCGCCCCGTTGCGCATCCTGGTGCAGTACTCGAGCACTCTACTCCAATCCATGGTATCCCTCGTACGCCACAGGAATTTGGAAACTTCGACGATTCCGCCGGAATACTTAGGTAGGTCAAGGCAGTCCACGAGAAGTTTCTCCGGCGAAGCCATGTGAACGCGGTCAGCGCCCACCCAAACCTGCCGGTAGCCAAAGAACTTGTGCTGTGCGAGTTTGACAAACTGGAACCGGCGACCGGAGAACCGGATGCTTCCCTTCCGTCTCGTCGTGGCGACGAAAACCGTCCGGGGTACCTGCTCTGTATATCCATAGTGATAAATGGCCGTCCAGAACGAGACGCGTAGTATGGGCTCACTAGCTTCGACGCAAGTACCAGCTCGTTAATGGAATAGGAAGCCTCACCCCCGGCTTCTAGAGGTAGAAGAAGGTACTTGCCGCGCTCAACAGGCGCAACCCAGCGCCGCCTCCGCAAGTCGGACAGAAGCTTGGAAACGTTGCGCACCGGCTCTCCCAGGACGGCAGCCGCCTCCCTCGTGGTGAAGCAGTATTGGCCTGCTTCAGCCAAGCGGGTTACCAGCGTTGCGCTCTTCTGCCCGAGGGTGTGTACATTCCGATGCATCGAGTTAACCTCCGCAGTAAACAACCTACCACGAAGTAGAAAAGGCGTCAAAGGCCACGCTGGGTACTCGTCTGGTGGCTGGCAACGCGTTCGCGGCCAAAGCCCCCCGCCCCCGCGCGAAAGTAGTGGTGTACGCTCGCATTAGGTGACCCGGGTTCGATGTGACGCACCTACCACGCCACGCGTCAGGTACACTTGACTCTCATTGTCTCCGACGTTCAGAACCCTCGGGGGTTTTGCCGGGCAAGCACATAGCCCCGCGTCCTGCAGATCTCAACCCATACCTCGGGATCTACGTGGGAGTAGTAACGCCCGCGGATCTGGCAGATTCTGCGCCAGCAACATGAGTTAGCGTAAGCATGGTCTGGGATTGAGCCCCGCAGGATATCGTCCAATATGACGGCATCAGGCAGATTGCAGTAACACATTGGCCTCACCTCCACTGACCGGCCACTACCTGCGCTGCGTTAGGTACCCCGCCTCTTCACCGACGAAGAATCACCAATCAGCAAGTTTCGCCGGCGACAGCCACACGCATTTCCGCGAAGCGACTGATAAACGGGGAAGCCATGGGGCTCACGCTTCTTGACGTTGGTGCGCTCATTCAGCACCGTGATGTTGGCGAGCGCGTGGATGTCGTCGTCAGGGACGCCAGCGGCCCTCAATAGGTTGGGCGGGTAAATGTGGTGCCACTGCGGCTCGTAGCCCGAGGTGAGGGGGCTGCCGGTCTTGTCGTATCCCAGGCGGGTGGCGTCCACCCAGTCCCGTGCCCCGCCGTGAAAGACCCTGTGCCGGACGCCAACCCCACCGACCCCCGATCCTTGCAGACCCTCAAGTGCCCGGGCTTCCAGTGCTCATGCAGGCATATGCCGCCGGATCAGCAACCTCTGCACCATGCACCCAGCGAACGGCCACTTCCCGCCTACTGTCACGGGGGCAGGAAGGGGGACAGCCCCCGCGACGTCATGCAACGCACGGAGGCGGTCTTAAGCACCCGGGAAGTTATCATCCACGGGGTCAGTGGCATGCTGCCTGCCCCGGTTAACGATGATCGCTCTCTTGACGCAACTGTGCCTAGCCGGTCACTGCTCCCAGGATAGGCGGGTTGGTTACACATGTGGCACCCTGCACCCCGCCGTCAGTGCTGGTTTCCTACGCTCCCGCCTCTGCGGTCCTCTCGGCCGTCGCACCCTCGCACTCAACCAACCCTTCTGCGTCGACGGCGAGGAGGCGGCGTTCGATTCCCGTAATTGCGGGACGGGGATCTGTCAGATGCAGGCACTTCAAAATGGCCGCCCGCAAGTAGCGGCGAGTGGTGGCTGCTACCTGTGGTAAGTTCCGAACCGCTCGCTTCCCGTGTACAATCTTGGACCGCGCCCCGTAAGACTCGCGCATGGCTTCATATATCTCAAGCCTCTCCTCGCCAGTGCCGCCCAGAAAGGCCGCGATACGCAGAGATACCCGGAAGCTCAACTCATCTTCTGAAGAATCCAGGAACAGAGACTCGAATGCAATCCAGTAGTCGATCAGCCGGTCCTCCTCAGTGGCGCGCTCAAAGGAGCTGTTCCAGCGCCTCAACGCGACCTGTAACTCCGGGGGGACCTGCGATTTGCTGATCTTGTGCCACAGTGCCACGAACTGCTTCCCGACACGTTCATCTACGACTCCGCGTTGGTCGGGGAGGTACGTCAAGGGCTTCCAACCTAGGCTCCTGTTGCTGCCCAATACCGTCACGGTACTCTGCTCAAAAAAGGGGCTGTAGACGCTCCGATCAGTGATCAAGCGCAGCAGACCCACCAGCCGGTCGACCAATTCTGCATCGTACCCCCCACCGAAAGGTCCGAATCTGGGCTCTCTGAAGCGATACTCCACCAGGGAGTTTATTTCCGAGAACACAAACAAGTCCAGGGGT
>JBFMCJ010000428.1 GCA_040754675.1 Bacillota bacterium | reverse complement strand
TCCGCCCGCCGGGGTTGACCGCATCCGGCCCGTTGGGTGCCGCCCGGCTCGTAAACGCCACCTCGCCCCTGGTCAATGTGCCACGAACTTGCGTGAATAAGAGCTTGCGCGATTCGAAACAAGCAGAGCTCCAGTCCGAATTTGGGTGCGCCGAACTCGCTTGCGGTGCGGTTTCGATGGTAAGCGGGGTGGCACGAGCCCACAACGATGATTCCCGCAATCAAGGCGTCGGGAAAAACCCGGACGCCGGATGGGACTAAAGTGAAGGACAGATGTCCCTGCGGCTTTAGGGCTTAGCGCTCCTGGTCCCATGACAGATGTCCCTGGCCGCGCGAGTGATAGCGATTACAATAGTCGCTGCAGGGAGGGGCTGCCAACTTGATATGGCTCGTCGTGGCCGAGGACCACGCCATGGTACGGCAGGGTACCGTGCTCCTGCTTGAACGGGAGCCCGACATGAAGGTGGTTGCGCAGACCGGGGATGGCGAAGAGGCGGTGCGGCTCGCGGCGGCCCTGCGCCCCGACGTGGTGCTCCTGGACGTTCGGCTGCCCGGCCTCAACGGCGTCGCGGCCGCCGGCGAGATCCGGCGCATCGTTCCACAAACTCGGGTCCTCATGGTGAGCGCCTACGATGATGACGAGTACGTAGCCGGGGCACTGGCGGCCGGAGCCACCGGATACGTCTGCAAGGAAGCGCCCGCGGGACAGCTGGTCGAGGCGGTCCGGACGGTGGCCCGCGGCCATCTCTTTCTGGATTCCGAACTTGCCTTCAAGGTCGCCCGGTGGTGGGCCTCCTACCAGGGAAACGGGAAGAACGCCTGGGAGCCGCTGACAGCCCGAGAACTGCAGGTACTTCAGCTCGTGGCGCGGGGCCTCCGCAACAAGGAGATTGCGAGCCAGCTCGGCGTGAGCGTGCGCACGGTTGAAACGCACATCAATAGGATCCTCAGCAAACTGGGGGCCTCGTCGCGAACCGAGGCAGCCGTTCATGCTATGACGAGCGGATGGGTGGCCCTTGACCGGCCGGCTCACGAGTGAACTCAAGAGCTGGCGGGCGTGGATTCCGCCGTTTCGAGACCGCCGCTTCTGGGCCGTGCAGGCGATGGTGCTCACCGTCGCCGGTGTTCACGACCTGGTGGAGGCGAGCGGATACCTGTCCTACCTCGGAATGCTCTACTTTGTTCCGATTTCGCTCTTCTTCGCCCCCGTTGCCTATGCGGGCCTCCACTTCGGGCTCAAAGGGGCGACGGCGACGACCGCCTGGATCGTTGTGATCACGCTGCCCAACTGGATCTTCTGGCACACCGGAGCCGAGCGGTGGGGCGTGATCTTTCAGCTTGCCATCATAGCGGCTCTAGCTGCCCTGGTCGGACGCAAGGTGGACGAGGAGCGGAAGGCGCGCACCGCGGCCGAGCGGTACGAGGAGAGCCTCCGCCAGTTGGCCAAGCAACTGGTCAGCGCACAGGAGCACGAGCGTAACCGCATCGCCCGGGAACTCCACGACGACGCCGTGCAGGCTCTCGTGGTGCTGGCCAGGCGCCTGGATGAACTGGCCACGGCGACCGAGCCGGCGGCGACGATGGCGGATCAGCTTCAAGAGGCCCGGAAACTTGCCAGACACGCCGTTGAGGCTATCCGGCGCGTCATGCGGGGCCTTCGCCCGCCGGTGCTGGAGGACCTCGGGCTGGTGCCCGCGCTGCGGCAGCTCGCGGCAGAAATGACCGGCGCCGACGGGCCTCGGGTAGCCGTTTACGTCGCCGGCCGGCTGGAGCGTCTCGACCCGGAGTGCGAACTCGGGCTCTACCGCATCGCTCAGGAAGCCATGTGCAACGTCATGCACCATGCCCGAGCTTCCCGCGCCGCGGTGTGCGTGACGTTTCGTCCCGGCATAGTCCGGCTGGCGGTGTGCGATGATGGCGTCGGGTTTCCCCGTGACACAAACCGCGCCAGTGGTGGCGTGACCGGCGGCCTGGGGCTACTCGGCATGGCGGAGCGTGCCCGGTCCATCGGCGGGCAGCTGCGGATCTACTCGAAGCCGGGCAGAGGCACCACGCTTCTCGTGACCGTGCCACACCCACCGTCGGGCCGTCGGGGCACACGGGCCGGGTGGGCGGCGAGGTCCAGCGGGCGCCCGTGAGCAGGTGACCGCCCCTTTTTAGGGGGTCTTGAAAGTATCGCCTTGCGCGTCTCGCCTGGTACTCCGGGCCGCTCTTCGCCCGGCTCTGCGGCCGGCCACATGATTCGGCCCGCTCTCAATCCCTGGCAGTCACCGGCCACTCACGAAGCAGTCGCCGGCCCGCTCGAACGGATGTGAACGAGGGGTTCGCCAGCATGGCCGCCACGTTGCCAGCACGCGGCCTGGCCGCTGTCATCGCTCGGCGGGCTGTTCACCACCAGACTGGCCACACACCGGTGTCGAGCGACGCCCGGGCCCTCCTGGGAGCGGCCGGGGGAGGGTTTCTCCGCTTTGACCAAGAAGTACCTTCATGTGCGGAGGTGTCGGACTTGCGGGGGGGGCAGCCATGGACGAGGAGATTGACTTGCGAGCGTATGCTGAGGTTCTCTGGCGCGCCCGCTACGTGGTTGCCGGGGTGACACTGGCGGCGGCCCTGGTCGCCTTCGCCCTCAGCCGCTTTGCGCTGCCCAGGGTCTACGAGGCATCCACTCTGGTGGTGGTAGAGGCACCCAACGAGGAGCCCACCGCCCCGGTCATGGTCATGGCGCTCACGCCCGGAGGGTACAAGGAGATCGTGGATTCCGCGGCGTTCCAGGGTCTCATTCAGGAACGTGTCAGTCGCTCTGCCGACGCCGCGCCGCATGCTCAGGTCAGGGTCAGGGCTCGGGTGGTGCCCCAGACCAATCTGCTGGAGCTGTCGGTCGAGGCACCTCATCCCGACGTAGCCGCTCTCTGGGCCAACGAGGCTACTGCCGTGCTCCTCCAGGAGGTGGAGCGCCTTAACCAGACCCGGATGGAGCGGGCGCTTGTGCTCCTCGAAAGTCAGATACAGCAGTCCAGAAAAAACCTGAACGAGGCGCAGCAGCGACTGCAGGAGTTTATCGAGCGCGGCCCTTCGGTAGACAGGCTCCAAAACGAGCAGGCGGTGAAGCTGAAGCTCATCGCCGACTACCAGAACCGGTTGGCAAGCCTCAACGTAGCCCTGGTGGCAGAGACCACGAAACTTGAGACGTTGAAGGCGCAACTGGCCAAGCAGCCGTGGACGATAACTCTGAGCAAGGCGCTGAGCCCTGAAGGTGCGGCTGCAGCCCAAGCGCTCCGCAATCTTGGACTCAATGCGGGCGAACCCCTGATGAACCTGGAGGATGAGCAGCTCAACCCCGTGTACGTCGAACTCCAGCAGCAGGTGGCACTTCAGGAAGCGACGGTCGCCGCTTTAAACCGAAGTTGCGAACTCCTCAACTCGCACGCTTCCCGAAATGACGGGGTTTCAAACCATCAAGAAGCCCCGAGATGTATACAGTAAACATGCGCTGCGTGGCTTGCCAATGGCCTCTATGTCGTGGTA
>JBFMCJ010000427.1 GCA_040754675.1 Bacillota bacterium | reverse complement strand
GCCCGGATCACGCCGACCTCCGGGTCAAGCCAGATGAGGCTCTCGACATAGCTGCCCCACGTGTCCGTCCGGAGCAGGACAATACGGTAGGCCATGTACTGGCCGGCCGGCACCGATACGGGCTCGAACGCCGCGACGGAGCCGTTGACGTTCGTCCAGCCCCACGAGCCCCCGGCCTTTACGGGCGAACGCGCCTCCCAGCGGCGGCCCACCTCCAGCGGCAGCGCGATGGTGAACTCGGGCGGCTCGAAGGTCAGCGCCCAGAACTCGCCGAGGGGGAGGAGAAAGGTGCGGTTCGCCGTGTAAAGGCCCGATGAGCGCAATTGCAGCACCTCCTCCATACGCACGCCGAGGACGCGGATCTCCCACCGGTAGAGCCTCGCGCCGTCCCGCACCCCGTACTCGTCGAGGGTGACCGTGGCGGGGCCCAGATTGGAGTCGTACAACCAGCGGCTGCCACCGCGCACGTAGGGCAGGGGGGATTTCGACGCGCCATCGGCTGGCGCCGCCGGTGCGGCTGCGCCCGCCACGGAAAACGCGGCCACCACGGCGAGGGCAGCCGCGCGGTACCGTCTCAGAGGTGCCCGGTGCATGGACAAAGCGTACTTTTCTGAATTCGCTGTTATTCCTGCTCCTGTGACGGCACCTCCTGGTTTTCAGCGCCGGGTGCTGCGCCGGCAGGAGGCTGCGCGGCGGGTGGTTGCGGGCTGGGGGCCTGTGCCGCGGGCGGCTGCGTGGCCGGTGGCTGCACAGCCGGCGGCGCCGGCTGCGGAGCAGGGGGCGGGGTGCGAGCCGCGGGCGGCTGCGGCGCGGGCCGAGCGGCAGCCTTCACCTGGGGGACGATCTTGGCGACCGTGCCACCCGGCCTTGCCGGGTCCAGCGCCGGCGTGGTAACCACCACCTCGTGCCGCAGGCCGGGGTCCTGCGCCCGGAACCCCTTCAGGACGACCGTGGTGGTATCCCCGGGCGCCAGGGACTCGATCACGGCCTCCTGCCGCTGAAGCTCGGGGGCGCGGCCCGGGTTCTTGGGGTCACTGATGATGAGAAACGCATAGACCGGCTGCTTCACGGTGCGATCCGAGCGGTTGGACACGGTGGCCTGCACCGAAAAGGGCCCCGTGACCACCGGGGCCGGCTCCTGCGGCGTGGCCGCAGCCGCCTGGCCGGCCCGGGTCGTTTCCCCTGCTCCCGCGTTCTGCGGCGCCGCGGGCTGCTCTTCCGGGACGAGGCGGACTCTCGTCAGGGCGACCGGTGAAGGCTCCATCGGTCCAGGCCTTGCGTCCGGCTCGGCGGCCCCGGGCTGCCGCTGCATTTGCGTCAGTTGGGCCCTCAGGCGGGCCGCCTCCTGGGAAGTTCGCCACTGGGCCGCAAGGGCCCCGGCCGCGACCACGAGGAGTAGAAGGGCGGCCGCTGCGGCGATGCGGAGCCAGCGCTCGGCGGACATGGTACGGACCCACCTCCACCAGGAGTATGAGGAGAAGGCCCTGAAAAGAGCCGGGCGGCTCGCTGGGCGGCGTGGACGCAGGCGCCATCCCGGGAAGGATGCGGCCATCCTGGGTTTTGGTGGGGGCAGCAAGGGGAGTCCCGAGCGTGCGGTGAAGTACCCGAGACACTGCCTGCTTGAGGCCGGGGCAGCATAATCTTGACGGCCGCGGTCTTTCAGGATGGGCCGGCCCTGCTGGAGTCCGGCGGGGCGGTTCGCGGGCGGGTGCAGGTCGTGACCGGTTCAGACCGGGTCGAAAAGGGCCATCCCCTGCGCTGGCGGATCCTCTCCGCCATTGCGCTCGGAACCCTCATGGGGCCCGTGGACGGCAGCGTGGTCAACATTGCGCTGCCCGTCGTCACCCGCTCCCTCGAGACCACGCTGCCGGTGGCCGAGTGGGTGGCCATCGCCTACCTTCTGGTCATCTCAAGCCTGTTGCTCACCTGGGGCCGGCTTGGCGACATGTACGGGCACCGCGCCGTCTACCTGGCGGGGTTTGGCATCTTCACGGCCGGTTCGGTGATGTGCGGCGCGGCTGCCTCCATCGGGTGGCTGATCGCGTTCCGGGTGGTACAGGCCGTAGGGGCCGGCATGATGATGGCGGCAGGCCCGGCCATCATCACGCAGGTCTTCCCGCCAAGCGAAAGGGGCCGAGCCCTTGGGCTCAATGCGATGGCCGTCGCCGTCGGGCTCTTTATCGGCCCCGGGCTGGGCGGGCTTCTGGTCGAGCACCTGGGGTGGCGGTCCATCTTCTATATCAACTTACCCATCGGGACCGTCGGGACGGCCTGGGCGGCACGTGTTCTCCCGGGCGCGGCGCACGTAGACCGGGCGGCCTTCGACATTCCCGGGGCCGCGACGCTGTTTGGGGCACTGTTTCTGGTGCTGCTGGCCGCCAGCCAGGGGCCGGTCTGGGGATGGCGCTCCGGTGCCGTGGTGGGGGCGCTCGCTGCAGGCATGGTTATGTTCCTGGCCTTCGTGGGCATCGAACAGCGCGTGAAAGCCCCGATGGTCGACCTTCAGCTCTTCGGGCACCGCGTCTTCGCGCTGGCCAACGCAAGCGGGCTTTTGAGCTTCATCGCGCAGTTCTCCGTCACGTTCCTGCTGCCCTTTTACCTTCAGTTCGCCCTGGGCCTGCCGCCCGATCGTGCCGGCCTCGTCATGCTCGGCTTCCCCGCGGCCGTCCTGCTGGCAGCGCCGTTTGCGGGGTACCTGTCGGACCGCTTCGGTTCGCGGTGGCTTGCGGTGATGGGCATGGCCATCCTGTCGGCAGGCGTGTTCAACATGAGCCGTCTGGGCGTCGATGTTCCGGCGTCGAGCGTCTTCTGGCGGTTGTTCCTCGTAGGGTTGGGATCCGGCCTCTTCCAGACGCCCAACAACAGCACCATCATGGGATCGGTGCCCCGCGAGCGGCTGGGCGTTGCCGGCGGCACCCTTGCCGGCATGCGCAACACCGGCATGGTGCTTGGCATCGCGGTCTCCGGCGCGGTCTTCACGGCCCGCGCCGGTGTCCGGCTGGAAGCGTCGGGAGCAGTGCCGGAGCCGTTCTTGGCCGGCATGCACGCGGCGATGACGGTGGGGGCGGGGGTGGCGGTGCTGGGCACGCTTGCGTCGCTGGCCGCCCGGCGCGCCCCCTCTGAAGGCCGCAGGGCAGCCGCGCGCGAGCGTCCGGCGCCCGCCGGTGACAGTCGCTAACGTGCAGGGAGGGGAAGGCGACCGATGGAAGTGCGGCCGTACGGCCTGTGGACGAGCCCGTTCACCCCCGTGCGGATGGGCGCGGGAGTGCGCCTGACCGACGTGGCGTGGGACACCAGGCAGGCAAGGACCCTCGTGTGGCACGAGGAGCGCTCGGGCCGCGGCATCCTGGTCGCGGCCGATCTTTCGGAGCCGGGCGGCGGCTTTCGTGAGCTGACGCCCACCGTACAGGTACGCGCCCGGGTCGGCTACGGGGGCGGGGACTTCGGGGCGGGCGCCGGCGTGGTGTACTTCGTGGGGGACCAGGGCCGGCTGTATCGCCAGGAGCTGGAAGGTGGCCGGGCGGAGC
>JBFMCJ010000426.1 GCA_040754675.1 Bacillota bacterium | reverse complement strand
CTGACCCAACAGGCTGTACGCGAGGCGAATGAAGTACTCTCCAGCCCCCGCTTGCTGCAGCAGCGCGCCGAAGAGAACGAACAGGAAGACGAAAGTGCTGGAGACCCCCAGCGGCACGCCGAAGATGCCCTCGTTGGTCATGTAAAGCTGGTCGATGACTCTCCGGAAGGCGTACCCGCGGTGCGCCAGGATCCCCGGAAGGTAGGGCCCGAGGAACGCGTAAACAATGAACACCGCCGCAATGACGGGCAGGGCCGGTCCGACGGACCGGCGGGCGCTTTCCAGCAGCAGAACGGTCAAGACCGTCCCGAACGCCAGGTCGATGGGAAGGGGCGACCCCACGCGGGTGACCAGCGCGTCGTACTGCCAGTATATGTAGAACGCTCCGGCGCCGGAGGCCATGGCGAGCAGGAACTCCCACCACGGGATGACGTCGATCCGGGCTCGCCGCGAAAAGGGGTACAGCAGGTACGCCAGCACGACGGCGAAGGTCAGGTGGATGGAACGCTGCAGGCTTCCGGTCAAAAGCCCGAAACCTGCCGTGTACAGGTGAAAGAGCGAGAAGACGACAGCGATGGCCAGGATTAGACGGCGTATCCAGCCTGAGGCGGGCTTACGCGGCCCTGCTTCTACCTCCTCGGGCCGAACGGCAGAGTCCACTGCCACGCAGGTTTCTACCCCTTACGTAAGTGTGGGGTGGGGCCCCATCAGGAACCACCACCCCTCGTTCTCAATCGCTACAGTGGCCCTACAGCAGCCCCGCCTCTCTGTAAAACTGCTCCGCACCCGGATGCAGGGGTACCGGCATGGCGTCAAGGGCCTTCTCCAGGGTGATCTGCTTTGCCGCCGCGTGAGCCGTGTACAGCGTATCGAGGTCGTTGAAGATGGCCTTCAAGACCTTGTAGACAATCTCGTCCTCCAGTTCCGCCCTGGCCACCATGATGGCCCGGACCGCCACCGTCGGCACCGGCGCATCCACCCCTTTGTACACGCCCGGCGGAATCACCTCCCGGGCGTAAAAGGGGTACCGCTGGCGCAGGGAGGCAAAGGACGGCTCATCGACCGGTACGATCTTGATCGGCGTCACGACGGCCACGTCCTGGATAGCGGCCGCCCCCAGCCCCACCGTGAAGAAGGCCGCCTCGATCCGCCCGTCCTTCAGGTAGTCCGCCGCCTCCGCCGCACTCAGCCGCTCGGCCCGCCCGAGGTCGCGCACGCTTAACCCGTACGCCTCCAGCACCTGCAGGGCATTCTGCTCCGCCCCCGAGCCCAGCGGCCCCAGGTTTACCCGCTTGCCCCTCAAATCCGCCACCGAGTTGATCCGGGCATCGGCCCGGGCCACCAGCTGTACGGGCTCCAGGTGCATCCCCAGCACGCCCCGCATGTTGGCCACCGGGTCGCCCCGGAACGCCTCCAGGGTCTCCCCTCGGTAGGCGTAGTAAGCGATATCATTTTGCAGGATGGCAAAGTCGGCATCCCCGCTTTGGATCAGCTTCGCATTCGCCACGCTGGCCCCCGACGACTCCACCGTCAACCGGATGCCGATGTCGGCCTTGTAAATGATCCGGGACATGGCCCCAGCAATGGGGTAATAGACCCCCACGACCCACCCCGACGCCAGGGACAAGAACCGCCGCTGCGCAAGTGCCGCCGTACTGAGCGTACTTGCAACAAGGAATGCCACCACCAGCGCGCCAGCAAGCTTCTTGACCATCCAGGCTCACCTCCTGATCAAAGTCCTTCCGTCTTCCGCGAGCGTATTAGCCCGGTGCTCGTGGCAACGTCCCGCAGTACTGGGGTATGGCTCACCTACCCCGTGGTCGGTGATGCTTCCATCGGAACCAATCATGGTGTACGGGCTTCTCAGAAACGTTTCGGCGTCTTCGCATCGACCGCAGCACATCGGCACGCAGTGGCTTCCAGAACACGGTTGGCGGCGTTCGCCACGCGCGCCTCGCTTCAGTCGAATTGAACCATGAGAGGCGTTAGAACGGTAGCACAGACCAGCACCGGGAAAAGGCTAGTTGGTCGGGTGGTGCACAGCAATACTTAACTGTTGCTTTCGCCATCGACAGCCTTTTTCCCTTCCGGCTCCGCGGATAGCGTCCACGCAAATGGTGCGAATTGGGGCTCCATTTGAATCAGCAGCTGCAACAGCCATCGGTGCGCTGAGCTGTACGGCTCGCTGGAACGCCAGGCGAGCCAGCGGGCGATCACACGGGTGTACTGGCGATGGCGGCGGTGTGAGGCGCGAAACCCGAAGGAAGGGCAAAGTACACCGCTTGCCGGGGCAGGACCTCCGCTGCTATCCTGGGAAGATGATGCTGCGTGAAAGGAGGCGCAAGTTATGTCCAACCTCCTAGAACTCGGGCGCTTTGTCCTCGCACAACAACCCTTCAGCGTCTTCCTGGGTTCAGAGCTGGTCGATTTCGAACCGGGGCGGGCGGTGCTCGCACTCCCGGTTAGGGACGAGTTTCGCCAGCAACACGGGGTCGTTCACGGAGGGGTGGTCAGCTACCTGGTAGACAATGCGATCACCTTTGCCGGCGGATCGGTACTCGGTGAAAACGTCGTCACAGTGGAGTTCAAGGTCAACTACCTGCGCCCTGCACGGGGCGAGCGGCTGATCGCGACTGCCATCGTGGAAGGCTCCGGGACCCGCCTTGCTGTCTGTCGGTGCGAGGTGGTCTGCATCGAAGGGGATCAAGAACACCGGTGCGCGGTCGCTCAGGGCACCGTCACGTTGCGTGGCTAGCGCGCCCGGCATCCAGCCGGGACGGACGAGGTCCACGACGAGAACGGGGAGCAGGAGAGCAGCCAGGCAGATCCGCGGTTGACCTGGGCGTTTCTGACGCCTCCCTCCGCAGCTGGCTGCGCCGGGCGCAAATCGACGCCGGGGAACGACGCGGCTTGACCACCGCCGAGCGCGAGGAGCTCAAGCGCCTGCGGGGCGAGAACCGGATCCTCCGTGAGGAACGCGAGATCATGAAAAAAGTGCACCAGTGACAGTGCATTGACCTTCAACATCCGGGTGATGCTGCAGCGGAAGGGATGATCCGGAAAGGCCCGCAGTGCGGCCTGATCGGCCACCCGGGCCTCGAGGCGCTGCTGGCGCTTTTGCTCGCACCACGAAAGCAACCGGGCGTTGAGGCTTTCCCAGTCGGGGACATCCGGGACCGGCACCATCGCATTCAGCCGGACGTAGCCCACGAATCTCTCGACGCAGCCTTTCTCATGGGCTTACCCGGGCCGGCAGAAGCGGCTTTCAAACAGGTGGTGAGCCCGCAGGCTGGCAAACCGGACGTGCTCTTCCCGTTCGGGGCCCTGCAGGATGCGTACCACCGCCGTCTTGGGGTTGTCGTACACCCCTCCCAGCCAGTCGAAAGCCCGGCAGTGACTGTCCAGGAAGGGCTCCAGGCGCTCCGTGGGGTAGGCCCGGACGAAGGGGACCCCGCTGGCATGCAGGCGCAGGCAGAACAGTGCACTCGGTCCGCCGGTCCCCGATGAGGGCCACGGCCGGACCCCGGTCGTCCTGGCCCA
>JBFMCJ010000425.1 GCA_040754675.1 Bacillota bacterium | reverse complement strand
GGAGGTCTTCGCCCGGGTCGGCCTCCACTCGCTTGTCTCGATGGGTAGACAGAAGGCCTCGCCCTGAAACGACAGCAAATGGCTTCATAACGGCAAATCGGGCGACTTCAAGTTGAGCAACTTCGGCTTAGTGTCTATCTGCACGCCTCCTTACCTGCACGCGCCCATTGCCCTGGCCGCGCTCGGGGCGGGTAAGCACGTCCTGGTCGAAAAGCCCATGGCTGCCTCGCTGCAGGAGTGCGATGAGATGATCGCGGCGGCAGCCAGGGCGGGGCGCCTGCTCTCGGTGGTGTTTCAGAACCGGTTCAGCCCCGACATTTGGCGGACGAAGGCCCTGGTCGACAGCAGACAGTTAGGACGCTTGATCTTTGGCAAGTGCGAGACGGTCTGGTACCGGGGTCAGAACTACTACGACGTCGCATGGCGGGGTACCTGGGAGACCGAATGTGGTGGGGCGATCATGAACCACGCCATCCACTCCATCGATGCTTTTCTCTGGGTGATGGGGGAGGCTGCAAGCGTGTACGCCGACATGGAAGCCCTGGCCCACGATATCGAGGTCGAGGACATCGCCATGGCCATCGTGCGGTTTCGATCCGGTGCCATGGGCCAGGTGATCGGCACCGTTGACGGCCACCGGGACTACGTGGCTATGGAGATCAACGGCGAACACGCCGCAGTGGCTGTGCCCTGGGAGCTTTCAGCTAAGCTCCCCGATGGACGCGGATTCCCGGTACCCAATGCAGCCCTGGTGGATCGTCTGGAGCAGTACGCCAACTCTGTCCCCTTGCCCGCTGCCACTGGACACACCGCACAGGTAGGTGACCTACTACGGGCAATCCGCACCGGTGGCCGCCCGCTGGCGGACGGGATCGAGGGACGCCGCAGCATCGAGTTCATTACCGCTGTGTACAAGTCGGCTACCACAGGGGAGCGGGTCAACTTGCCGCTGGACGAATCGGACCCGTTCTACACAACAAGGGGGTTACATGGCGGCGTGAGGCGGCTGGCTTTGGGCAAGAGACCCTGATGCGGAGGTTGGCCGTAGTCGTGGCCAAGAATCTCTTCCAGAGAAGGGGTGTGGTGTACTCGCGATAACTAGCGAAGTGAAAGGCGAGGCGGTAGCGAGGGTGCTGGAGAAAGAGGGCAAAGAGAGCCGGCCATGCGGCTCGGTCGTAGGGGGACAGGTCTGAAAGACGGAGAATGAGGCGTCTCGCATCGTGTAGGTGTGATGGTGGTGGGGACCATGGAATGCGGAACGACACGGCAGCTGAACCGAAATGAATCGTGTGCCCATCACAAGGCTGGGTTGGACACATCCCGCGGGAGAATGGGAGGGCTTGACGATGAAAGGGCGCGCGAAGAACAGTTCTCGAGCGGCATGGTGGAGAGGAAATGCGGTACGACAAACTCGAACTGCAAGCAAGGGCCTGCATAGATGGGCCGTCTTGTTACTGGTCACTGCCAGCATCGTTTTCTCGGGGCTCTCTATTGCTTCTGCTGGTACGATCACCATCCGATACGCGTTCTGGGGAAACCCTGTTGCGCTCGGTGTCGAGAAGGACATCATCGATGCTTTTCACGCTGCCTATCCGGACATCAGAGTGGAACCGGTTGTGATGCCAATCTCTGAGTATCGGCAGGGGCTCATGACCTTAATCGCAGGTGGTCGGGCGCCTGACGTCATGAGGGTCGATTCCTTGTACCTACACGAGTTCGTCGCCCGTGGGGCGCTCTTGGACCTGAACGACCTCATCAAGCGCGATCGAATTCCTCTGGAGCGGTATTACCGCGTAGGCCTAGAGGAGGTCATGGTGAACGGCAGGTACTACGGTCTCCCATGGGGGACGGCGCCTTATTACCTATTTGTGAACACGAAAATGTTCAGGGAGGCGGGGCTAGCCTTGCCTCAATGGGACTGGAGGTGGGAGGACTTTGTTGCCGCAGCAAAGGCCTTAAGTGGAGGCACGGGCCCCAGCCGGCGGTACGGCTATGGTATGCAATACTTGTTCCCGGAGTGGCTTTCCTTCGTCTGGAGTGCGGGCGGGGACGTGTTTGACCAGGAGCGCACGAAGTTCACTCTCAATCAACCAGCGTCGGTGCAACGCATCCAAGAGATTGCGGGGTTGGTCCAACAAGGTGTCATCACTCCACCTGGGCAATTCCCTAACCCAGACGCGGTGACTCGCTGGATGGTGAACAACCGGCTGGCGATGCACTTGTCAGGGGCCGCGGGAATCCTGGCTCTTCAGCAGTTCCCGGACTTTGAATTCGAAGCGTTCCCATACGCTGGCGGAGCTCACCGGCGTACGACAGTCGTTAAGTCTAACGCAATTGGCATCAGTCCCACCAGCAAGAATATCGAAGCCGCGTGGACGTTCGTGAAGTTCCTACGGGCCCCTGGGATGCCTGGCGAGGAGCTCTATGTGAAGGCAAGGCGCGTGCCCCCAAGCGTAATCGACCCTTACCTGTGGACTCTGTTTGCCGATCCAACAAGGCCCCCAAGACGGATTGCTGAAGTAACTCAAGCCATCTCGGATTACTATGGGCGCAGGCTTCCGCTTCGGCCCGGCTGGGGGGACGTCGAAGCCCTCCTCAACCCAGAATTACAGGCCATCGCGCTAGGCGAGAAGCCTGCTCAGAGGGCGTTGGATGCCATCGCGCCGCGCGTCCAGGAGATCTTGGACCGCTCAAGGTGATGGAAACTCTTCACGCGACCGGATCAAAGGCCGGAGGGGCCGGTGAGCGCCCCTCCGGTGCCCCCACGAGACGCGACTTGTGAGTGTGCCAGGCAATCGACTGCAGGGTGGTTGTGGGAGCTTTGGTGATGCAGTCGATGAGGCACACGGTAGCCAAACCGTCGGTCAGTTATGGGCTACTACGTTTACCTCTTGCCGGCAATTCTTCGGGGGAGCCAAACCAAGGACTCGGTCCGCCGCGAAGGGGCGGGTTCCGACCACGTTCCGAAAGGTGCGGTGGGGCATGGCTAGGAATCCTCAGCGAGCCAGGGAGGCGCTTGCCGGATACCTTTTCCTGACACCAAACTTACTAGGCTTTGTCGCCTTTTCCGCGTTTCCGGTAATTGCCTCTTTGTTGCTTAGCTTCGCCAGTTGGGACCTTATCACTCCGCCAACACTGGTGGGTGGAGAGAACTACCGTCGACTGGCTACCGATCCGCTGTTCTGGAAATCCCTATATAACACAACCCTGTACTCACTTGGCACCGTACCGCTGACCATAACGTTGGGTCTCGTCCTGGCGCTGGCATTGAACGGCAAGACAAGGGGCTTATACTGGTTCCGTACAGCGTTCTTCCTGCCAGTGGTCGCGTCGAGTGTGGCCGTTGCCCTAATCTGGCAATGGCTGCTGGACACCGATATCGGCCTCATCAATTATGTGTTCGGCTGGATCGGCTTGGGACCGATCCCTTGGCTTACGTCGACTCGTTGGGCGATGCCGGCCGTCATAATGGTAGCGGTCTGGAAGACTCTAGGGTACAACATGGTCATTCTCTTAGCTGCTTTGCAAGAGGTGCCTAGG
>JBFMCJ010000424.1 GCA_040754675.1 Bacillota bacterium | reverse complement strand
GGGTGCAGTTCGAAAGCCAGGATGCGGCCTTTGCCGGCGCCGTCACCCTTACGCTGTCGCAGCGCTCGTTCTTTGATGATCGGCCGGCCCTCCTTGAACTGCGCTGGCCCGTCCAGCTTCCTGCGGGCGGCCAGGACGACGTGTGGCTCTTGGTCCCCGGTGGGCTCGGCCCCGAGAGCCTTCGGATCGACGCCGGTGCGCTGTCGCCGGCCGCTTCCGGGCTCAGGAGATCCGGCCGGGCGCAAGCCGGCCCGGTCGCGCTCGTTTTGAGCGCCTCCCCGGAAGGCTGGGGGTTCCTCAGGCAGTGGCGCCCGCACAGCGGCGGGGTCTTTGGTGACCGGGATCCGCTGCAGGCCGTCTACCTAACCGACCCGCGGTCCGTGCCGCCGTGGTTTCTCGGCTATCAGGGCGCCGAACTCGTGGCCATCGCCCCCGATTTCCCGCTCGACCGTCTCAGTGCAGCTCAACTCCGGGCCCTGGCCGCCTACGCCCGGGACGGGGGACGCCTGGTCGTCCCGGAGAGCCCGCCCGCGGCCTGGCGAGGGACGTCGCTCACGGCAGTGCTCTCCCGAACCCCGGCCGTTGCACCTCGCGCGGTCGCCATTGCCATGAGCGAAAGCAATGCGCCCGATCCGAACCGGTTTGCCGCCGTGGCGCCGGCTCTGGGCCTGGAGCGAGCACGGCTGCCCGGCCCGGACCGCTTTGCTCCACCTGCCCCCCTGAGTCCTGCGGACGCCCTTCGGGAACAGGCGCTGGCCGCCGTGTCGGAGATGGCGGTGAGCTTCCCATCCCGGTGGATGGGACTGGCAGCGGGGGCGTATGCCCTGGCTGGGTGGGCGTGGGTGCGCAGCTTTCCCAGGTGGAGGGCGCGCATCTGGTCAGGAGCCGGGCTTGTGGTGGCAGGTGCGGCAAGCGCCGGGGCGCTCCTGCTCGGCGCATCCTTCTTCGAGCAGGCCGACCGCCCGCAGGCCGTGCTGCTGGTCCGCCCCGCCACCCTGACGGATCCCCAAAGAGGGGAGCTCGCGGTCCAGGCCGACGATCCCGTGCAGGCGGAACTCCTCCTGAACCTGCCCGGGCTCGTGCCCACCCCCTGGGAAATCAGCCCATCCGCCGGCGAGGGCGAACTTTTCCCGTCGCCCCTCTGGCCCGCCGAGCTTGCCCCCGGCACCGGCGGGGTCAGGTTCCAGCCAGCACCCGGCCCGGACGGCGGCACGGCCTGGCTTGTCGAACCCCTCGGGCAGCCGCCCCCGAGCGCCCCGGCGGAGCCTGCCGGAGGTTGGCCTGCTGTATTTTACGTGGACGCGCCCCTCGTGGACCTGGCGGAGAAGATCTCCCCGACGGCACGGGCCGCCATCGTCAGTTCCGCGGGCGCGGCGGCGGTCTCCCGGGCCGATCTGACCTTCCGGGGCCGCGTCGCGCTGTTCGGCGCGCCGGCAGCTCAGGCAGTGGCTCTTGCCGAGCGGCCGGCGCTCTACCCGGGGCCAGAGGTGCTGGAGGGGAAGCTCGTCGAGGCGCTGACGGCTCCCCGGGCCGCGCCTGACGCGCGGCTGGTCAGGCTCGCGGCCTCCGCCGCCTCTCGGGTGGCGCCGGCGGCGGGCGAACGCCCGGCTCGCTATGCGGTCCTGGTCGGCAGGACGTCGGTCCCGGTCGCGCAGGCCAGGCGGCCGGGCGGGCCCTGGCGGCCGGTGCGGCCGTACGTCGTGCTCATCACCGCTGCGGTTCCGGCGGCAACCCCGGCGAGACCCGGAGGGAGCCCGCCATGATGGCCCTCGCCTGGTGGCGCCTGAGCCACCTCCTGCGCCGGGCCCAGGCGGCCGGCATCACCCTGGCGGCTCTCCTGGCCGGCGGGGTGGCCGTTACGGCCTGGCCGTCTGCGCCCTCCATGGCGGCTGCGGGCCCTCTCCAGCTCTTCCGCGGCTTTTGCGTCGTGCAGTGGATCGCGGCGGCCGCCGCCGCGCTTTGGGCCTCGACCGCAGGGGACGGCGCCGCCGACCAGGCCCCGCCGGACGGCGTCGTCTCGGAGACGGCCGGCGAAGCGGAACTGGCATGGGAGGACTGGTTTACGTACGGGAGACTGGGTGCGCCCGAAGTCGCCCTTGGCCTGAGTTTGGCCGGCTCCCTGGCCGGCGCCGGACTGGCGCTCTTGATGCTGCCCCTGGGCGCCTTCGCGGCCGCCGCGTCAGGAGCCGGGGCCGGACAGCTCCTGGGAACGACACTCCTGGCGCTTCTCGCCTCGGATGCGGCTGCAGCCTGGGGGACCGCCATCCAGGTCGCAGCGCCCGGGGCCCTCCGGGCGACCGCAGCCACCCTGGTCATGGGGAGCCTTGCGGCCATTGGGTATCTGGCGGTGAGCCCGTTCTTGCCCGAAGGGAGGCCCGCCATGCTCTCCGCGGTCGGCGCCCTGCGCTTTGCCGCCGGGCTCGCCGCATTCGGGGCGGCCGGGATGCTGGCAGCCGTCGCGGCCGTGCGGCGGCATGTACGCCTCACGTTCGGGGAGGGGGGTGACCGGGACGCGGACGGCAGGCCGGCAGTCTGAAGGCCCGTTCATCCAGTTCGCTCGCGCGCTCGACCACCGCCACAGGCGCCGCGAACTGGCCCAGGCCGCCCTGGACGCCTTGCGGTGGGTGGCCGCGTCGTACGCCGCCTCCCTGGCGGCAGTTGCCGTCTACGACGCGAGGCTCGCCCTGGCGTCGCGGGCGGTGCTTGCCGGGGCCGGTGTGGCGGCCTGGATAGGTCTGGCCGCGCTGATCTACGGACGCCGCCTGGGGCGGTCGGGGGGCCTCGTGGGACGGCTGGAGGCCGCGTTTGGGGGCCGTCAGCTTGCCACCACGGCGTGGGAGTGGGTACACGGGCGGATCGACTCGCCGTTCGGGCCGGCCGTCCGGGAAGCAGCCGATCGGCTGGCCATGGCGGCCTGGGCACGCCTGCCGTCCCTGGTGGGGGCGGTGGTGCGGCGCCGGCGCACCCTGGTGGCCGTGCTCGCTGCGGCGTCTCTCACCCTGCCGGGCGCACTGCTGGGGCTCCACCGGACCGCCCGCGAGGTGAGGACCGGCCTGGCCCCGCCCGCTGCCCCCGAAGGCGCCCTTCCCGTGCTCTCCCCCGAACAGGCCGAATTCCTCGAGCGTCTGGCGCGGCTTCTCGAGAGGGAGGCCGCCGTGACGACCGACCCGCGAGCCGAACGCGCGGCCCGGGAGATCCAGTCGGTGCTGTCCATGAGCGGCGCTGCGGCCCCATCGGGCGAGGCTTTCCGACCCGGGCCGGCCGTGGCGGGACCTGTGCCCGGCGCCGGACAGCTGCCTGGTTCCACGGGGGGCCGGTCCCTGCCGGGCGGGGCCCCCTTCTCCTCGGCGGGCACGCTGGAAAGCCGTCTGGAGCTTCTCATGCGGCTTTCGCAGCTCGGGCTCATCGCCCGGGAGACCGCGGACCGGAGCGCGGAGCTTGCCGCCCTGTTGACGGATGCTGTACCCGCCGGAGAGGAGGGCGAGCCCTCGACCGGCCCGAACAGCCGGGCGACGGCCCGCGGCCCGGCAGAGCGTCCCCCCGACGAG
>JBFMCJ010000423.1 GCA_040754675.1 Bacillota bacterium | reverse complement strand
ACCAGGCCCGGCTCGAGCTTCGGAGCGAGCCGGCCGCCGGTCACCCGGGCCCGGAAGAACAGTTCGGCGACGTCGGGGCCGGGCGGCCGGGCGAAATCCTGGACGTAGACCACGTCAAAGAGCTCCACCGTCAGGCCGCTCTCTTCCTGAAGCTCGCGGGCAGCGGCCTCAGCGAAGCCCTCGCCCTGTTCCACGTGACCGCCGGGGAAGCACCAGAAGTCACGCCCGCTCTCATGGCGGTGGTGGGCGAGCAACACCTGCCCGTCCTGGACGAGCACGACCCTGGCCACTAAAATGGCCTGGCGAAAGGCCAACGTGCGCAGGACCTCCGTTTCTGTGCGGGCTCCGGCCGCGCTTGACTTGGGCCGGGGCTTGGGATTAAAAAGTTCTAGCGCTCGTCCTGTAAGCCTGCCCGGGTTGTCTGCGAATCTCCGCAAGGGATGGTGGGGCATTTGGAGTACCGCCGCCTGGGACGTGCCGGCGTCAAGCTGTCCAGCATCGGCCTCGGGAGCTGGCTGACGTTCGGCGGATCGGTGGATCGGGAGCGGTCCATCGAGATCGTACGCGCTGCGTACGAGATGGGCGTCAACTTCTTCGACACAGCGAACGTGTACCACCGGGGTGCTGCCGAAGAGGTGGTCGGGGAGGCCCTGCGAGCCTTCCCGCGAAGCTCGTACGTGCTGGCGACCAAGGTTTTCTTCCCCATGGGGGACGGCCCCAACGATCGGGGGCTCTCCCGCAAACACGTCATGGAACAATGCCACGCAAGCCTGAAGCGGCTCGGCACCGACTACATCGACTTATACCAGTGCCACCGCTTCGACCCCGAGACGCCGCTGGAGGAGACGTTGCGGGCGCTGGACGACCTGGTGACCCAGGGCAAGGTGCTGTACGTGGGAGTCAGCCAGTGGACAGCGGTTCAGATTGCCGACGCCGCGCATCTGGCGCGGCGGTGGAACCTGGATCCCATCGTCTCCAACCAGCCGCTTTACAACATCCTGCATCGCGATGTCGAACGCGACGTGCTGCCGCTGTGTGAGCGGGAGGGCATCGGGCAGGTGGTCTTCTCGCCCCTGGCCCAGGGCGTGCTGACCGGCAAGTACCGCCCCGGGGAACCTATACCCGCGGGCAGCCGCGCGGCCGACCCCAACAGCAACATGTTCATGGCACGGTTGATGGCCGAAGAGGTACTGCGGCAGGCGCAGGAGCTTGCGGGTCTGGCCAGGTCTGCGGGCATGACCCCGGCACAGATGGCGCTGGCGTGGGTGCTGCGAAGGCCGGAGGTGACGTCGGCCATCATCGGCGCCACCCGCCTGGAGCAACTCGAAGAGAATCTCAAGGCGGCCTCGCTTCGGCTCTCAGACGATATCCTGGCCGCGATCGACCGCATTACGGGCCACGCAGCGTAAGGCAGCGAGCCCGAAGGCAGCCAGACCGGCGCCGGCAGGCCGTGGCGGCGCCGGCGGTGCTGTGGGGAGCAAGGCGCGTTGGCATAGGGGTAATAGTGCTTACATGCACCAGGGGGTACGGCAGAAGGAAAGGGGAGGGCAAGTCCAGTGGCAGTCACAACGGTCGAGCGTCCGGGCGCGATCACGTTTGCCGGCAATCCGGTGACCCTCGTCGGCCCCAAGATCGAGGTAGGGCAACAGGCTCCCGACTTCCAGGTGGTGGACACGGAGTTCAAGCCCCGCAGTCTTGCGGACTATCGCGGGCATGTGGTTCTCATCGCCTCGGTACCGTCCCTCGATACGGGCGTCTGCAGCGCGGAGACGAGGCGGTTCAACCAGGAGGCAGCCGGATTCAGCGCCGACGTGCGAGTGCTGACGATCAGCATGGACCTCCCGTTTGCCCAGAAGCGGTGGTGCGGAGCCGAGGGGATCGACCGGGTCACCACCCTTTCCGACCACAAGGAGGCCTCCTTCGGGGTCGCCTACGGGACGCTCATCAAGGAGCGCAGGCTACTGGCGCGGGCGGTGTTCGTCGTGGATCGAAACGGCCGTGTTGGCTACGTCGAGTACGTCCCGGAGGTAACCCAGCACCCCAACTACGAGAAGGCGATCGAGGCGGTGCGCAAAGCCACCGGTTGAGGCCGGGGCAGGGGGCGAGGCGGTCCACCCCTTGACGGCGGCGAGCCGGCACGTTAAGATGCGAACACATGAACGCCACGATCGTATGTTCGAATGTTCGGGGTAGGGGTGGGCCGTGAGGAGCCAGGCAGCGCCCGGCGCCCTCGCCGGGCGCTTGCGCCTCTTGCCGATGCCGCTGAAGCGCGCGATCCACCCGGTGCGGGGGATGCCGTTTTCCTGGGCGTTCAACCCGTACCGCGGATGCGCGCACGCCTGCGTGTACTGCTACGCCCGGCGCACCCACGAGTACCTGGGATACAATTCGGCCGAGGATTTCGAACGCATCATCCTCGTCAAGTACGACGCGCCGGAGCGCCTCCGCGTCGAACTCGCCGACCCCGCCTGGCGCCGTGAGGTGGTTGCCGTGGGTACGGCCACGGATCCCTACCAGCCGGTGGAGGGGCGGCTCAGGCTTACACGCCGCTCCCTGGCGGCCTTCCTGGAATACAACAGCCCGGTCTGTCTGGTGACCAAGTCCACCCTGATCCTGCGCGACCGGGACCTGCTCGCGGAACTTTGCCAGCAGGCGCCCCAAACCACCGTGTGGGTTACGATTACCACGCTGGACAGGACCCTTGCCCGAGCCCTGGAACCCGGGACGCCCCCGCCACGCCAGCGGCTGCGCGCCGTTCGGGAGCTTGCTGCGGCCGGCGTCCGGGTGGGGGTACTGGTGGCCCCCGTGCTGCCCGGGCTGACCGATCAGGAACCGCACCTTCGCCGTCTGGTTCAGGCGGCCGCAGAAGCCGGCGCCTGTGAGCTTCACGCCAATTCTCTGAGGCTCTGCGAAGGGGCCTGGGAGGTCTACCGGGGGTGGCTTTTCCGCCACTTCCCCGAGCTTCGGCGGCTGTACGCGAGATTGTTCACGCCCTTTTCAGCTTACCCGGCACGCTCCTACAGGGAGCGGATCGAGCGGCGCGTCGGGGCGTTCAAGGAAGAGGCAGGTTTTTCCGAATCGCGCGATGAGGCGCGGGTGGCGGCCGCGCCGGCGAGTGTCACCGAGCAGCTCACATTTGCCTGGTGAGCGGCGGGCAGGAGGGCGTTTGCGAAAAGAGGAAAACCCAGGCGGACGGCTAAAAGAAGAATGCAACCGCATGAAGCGGCGCAAGGAACCGCCTCCAGGAGGCTTGCGACAAAGATCGGAACGGTACTTGAATGTCCGGGAGGATTTGAAAACGAATCCCGGGCCGTTCAACCGGCGGGAAGTCGAGGGCGCGGTTTGATGGAACGTACGCTGCCCCGGGGGTCCGCGGCCGTTTCGGTGGAGCGCCTCGCCCAGGCCCACCTCTCGCGGCTATCCCGGGGAATCGGCAGGGCCGACCCGCTGGCCGAACGCGATCTCCTGCGCAGCCTGGGCTGGCTCGTGGCGAGTCCCGAGGACGCGCAGCTTCCGGTGAGCGTGGCGGCCCGGCTGATAGCCGGGACC